>JAQTOT010000093.1 GCA_028713145.1 Methylococcales bacterium | reverse complement strand
CTTCACGCTTCCCGCCGCTTGCGTGAGTTCTTGTAACAACTGTTCAAGTTGATAATGCGTCGTGGCACCAGCTTCAAAATTACTCAAGGCTTTTTGCGCGGTATCGAGCGTTTTATCTGCGGTTCCCATTGTGCCTTTAACGCTATCTAACGTACTCGTTGCCGCTGAAGTCGTGCCTTGCAAACCTTGCAGCGTTTTATTGATTTCTTGCGTTAAATCTTCAAGTGGCAATTTCGCAATTTTATCCATAATGATATTTGCCGAATGGGTAAATTGGTCGAGTGAACTCGCTGTCGTCGGAAATTCGGGATAAAAACTTTGTGTTGCACTCAACGTAATTTTACTTTTCGGATGAAAATCCAAATCCACCAAAAGCTGCCCCGTGAGCAAACTTCCTGTTTGTAATTGGGCGCGTAAGCCTTTTTCAATAAGCTGTTTAATCATTATTTCAGGCTTCACGTTCTCCATTTTATTCACTGCTTTAACACGCTCAGGTTGCAATTCAACAATCACGGGAATACGAATTTCAGCCGTTTTTTCATCGAGTTCCAAACTGACATTTAATACTTTTCCAACGGGATAACCGCGCAATTGAACAGGCGCACCTTCGGTTAAACCACGCACTGAACCATTGAAATACATCACATAGTGCAACGTATTTTGATAAGTAATTTCTGTTGAAGCTTCGTAAGTATCATAAAGTGGGTACAGCGTGTTTTCAGGTTGAATCGCTTCAACGCTGTCTTCTGCTGACGCGCGAAATGCAATGCCACCGCTCAAAAGTGAAATTAAAGGCCCAGTGCGAACTTTGAATCCGTCTGCACCTGCGGATAAATCCACACCGCTATCAATCCAAAAACGGGTATTTTTGCGAATAAATTGGTCGTAAGGTTTATGAATAAAAACCGTCAAGCGAATAGCATCGGCAGCTTGCGAAAGCTCGTGCGATAACACTTCGCCCACCGTAATGCCATGAAAGTTAATCGGCGTACCTGTTTTCATTGAACCCAAATTATTGGTTTCTAAAATAAATTGCTTCCCTTCGGCATTCGCTTTCAAAGGCGGCGGACTGCTTAAACCGACAAAATTATGAATATGCTCACCGCTACTGGGTTTGAGTTCAATGTATGCGCCCGAAAGTAGCGTACCAAGTCCCGAAATACCGCCTAAACCAACTTGCGGACGAACCACCCAAAATTGCGTATTCGTCTTCAAATACTCGCTCGAATTCGCATTCATTTGTGCAGTAACAACGATAGTTTTTAAATCATTATTGATATTTATTTCAGTGACTTTGCCAATTTCCACGTCAAGATATTTGATTTTGGTTTTATCGACTTCTAAACCTTCGGCGGTGGGAAAACTAATAGTGATGACTTCGCCTTTTTCAGAAAACGATTTGTAAATCAGCCAACCGCTAACTAAAACCGCAATCAAAGGCAAAACCCAAATTAACGATAATTCAGATTTTTTGTTTAGCGTCACTTCGTTTGCGTCGTAGGTTTCGTTAAAATCGGTCATGTTTCACCTAAATAATATGTTGACGTTATGCAGGCTTTAAAGCACATCCCCCAGCCTTTCAGGCTGCCCCCTTCAAAGGGGGCTAAAGATTAAAAAGCAACTGCTTTTGATTTTAATGGTTTGCCCCCTGCACGGGGTAGGTGCTTTAGCCCTGCTAATCAGCAAGCAATAATTGTAAAAAATCTTCGGCGGGAAGCGGTTTGCTTTTAATGTAACCTTGATACATATCGCAACCTGTTTCTTCTAAAAAGGCTAATTGTTCAGCTGTTTCAACGCCTTCGGCTAGCACTTTAAACCCTAAAATTTTACCCATCGCAATAATCGTTGCGGTGATTTCCATATCGTCTTTGAGTTGCGGAATATCATCGATAAAACTTTTGTCAATTTTCAACACGTTCAACGGGAAGCATTTTAAATACGCCAGCGACGAATAACCTGTACCAAAATCATCGATTGCCAATAATACGCCTTGCGCTCGAAACGCATTTAAAATTTCCACCACATTTTCTTGGTTTTCCATCAAGCCGCTTTCGGTGAGTTCAAGTTCTAAACGATTTGCGGGAAAACCTGTGTCACGCAACGCATTGGTGACTAATTCGGTAATGTCACTGCGGCGAAATTGCCACGGCGAGACATTCACAGCAATAGTCAAATCTTTAATACCCAAATCCATCCATTCTTTGCCTTGCCGACAGGCTTCGTAAATGACCCATTCACCAATCGCTTCAATCAAGCCTGTTTCTTCGGCAAGGGGAATAAATCGATTCGGCGGAATTAAGCCTTCAATCGGGTCTAGCCAACGCACAAGAGCTTCTGTACCGATAATTTTGCCCGATTCAATTTCAACTTGCGGCTGATAATAAAGACGTAATTCTTTATTTTCGATAGCGCGACGTAAGCGTGTTTCGAGTTCAATTCGCTCACGCACAGCTTGCGTTAATTCTTCGGAGAAATAGGCAAAACAACCACGTCCTGCATCTTTTGCGTGATACAACGCCGTATCGGCATGGTCAATCAGTAATTCAGAATCGCTACCATGTTCAGGAAAAAGACTAATCCCAATACTTGCGCCAATTTGCACATTGTCGCTTTGCGTGAGTTGAAACGGGAGACTCAAATCGGCAACGATAAATTCAGCCACTCGCGCGGCATCATCAACGTGAGCAATATCTTTGAGCAATATAATAAATTCATCGCCGCCCAAACGCGCCACCGTATCCACATCACGTCGAATACGGTTTTGAATTCGTTGTGCGACTTGAATGAGTAATTCATCGCCTGCCGCATGACCAAAATTATCATTGACGGCTTTAAATTTATCTAAATCCATCATCAAAACCGCCATGTGTTTATTTTCACGGCTGCCGTATTCAATCCCATAACGCAAACGCTCTGCCATCAAACGTCTATTTGGTAAACCTGTGAGTGGGTCGTAAAACGCAAGTTGTTGAATTTTCGTATCGTCGCGCCACCGTTCAATCATAAGCATCACTAAGTTGGCATATTGCTCAATTGACACCAATTCATTTTGTTTAGGAATCGTAACACTACGATGATAGACCGCAATCGTGCCTAGCACTTCATTTTGACTGTTCAAAATCGGTTGCGCCCAGCACGCTCGCACACCTGCTAATGTGGCTAATTCAACATAATTTTTCCAATACGGATGATTAAGTACATCTTCAACAATCACGCGCTCACCACGAAACGCCGCCGTACCGCACGAACCTGCGCCATCGCCAATTTTTAAACCGTCAACCGCTTCGTTATAAACTTCAGGCAAACTCGGTGCTGCGCCATGATGCAATTCGCCTGTTTCACGATTAAGTAACATCACGGAGCAAATCATGTCAGGATGCTGCATTTCAATCCCTCGAATCAATTCAGCAAGCAGACCATGTAATGTGTGCAAATCAATGGTATTGCTACCGACTTGTTTTAGAATTTGGTTGTGTAATGCTAAATCGCTACTTTGACGTAGCAGAGCTTTTGCAATTTTGCGCCGTTGCTTGTTTTCACGACGAATCGATTTGTAAGCAATCAATAACAGAACGAGAACAAACAACCCTGAAACAGAAAAAATTAACGCGGCACTGAGATAACTTTGAAAGCGTTCTTTATCCACTTTTATATCCGAATCGTAGACAAAATTTTTCAAACGTTCATCAACGGCATTTTTATCAACCATGCCTGCTTTCACAAACGTGTCCGCCATATTTTGCCAACGCGCAGGATTCATGTGACCAATTTCAATTAAATCGGGAACAATTAAAGGACGCACCGATTCCGCTTCATAACCTAAATGCCGACGTGATTTTTCAACGTAATACTTGTTAATCAACAGTTCAATTATTTCGTCGGGATGTTCAAGCGCGTAAGTCCAGCCTTCAATCGTGGCTTTACGAAAGGCTTTCACTCGCTCTGGATGCTGGGCAATTTCGTCTTCGGTGGTAAATAAAATATCGCTGTAAAAATCCACGCCATAATTACGCGGATTGATGATGGTGAAAGGGAAGTTTTGCCATTTCAAAAAATAGGCTTCATTGGTGAGATAAGCGTTGTAGGCATCGACGCGCCCATCGATTAAATCTTGTAGTTCAAAACTGCTCGGCAAAATGCCCACGCGACTTATATCTACGCCTTCGTTACTGAGCATAGCAAGCAAATCGGTATCAAGTGATTTATTGAGCATCATCACTTTTTTACCTATTAAATCACTTGGCGAGAGAATTTCTTTTCGTGCTAAAAGAACAGAAGGCGAATGTTGAAAAATTGCCGCTAGTGCAACAAGTGGCGCACCGTGCAAACGTTCATACAGTAATTCGCTATTCGCTACGCCGTATTGCACGCCATTTTTTAACACTTCATTGACGGGAGATTTTTCGGATGAGCCTTCGAGAATTTTTACGTCTAAACCTGCTTTTTCGTAATAGCCTTTTTCAAGTGCGGCGTAATAACCTGCGAATTGAAATTGATGATGCCAACGCAGTTGCAATTGCACCGTTTCGTTTGCCAGCACGTTACCAGAAAGCAACATGGCTAACGTAAAAAAGTGGATTTTTAATTTGGAATTAAAACGTGAAATCATGATTGTTTGAAATTGTAAAGCCCATTCGTCCAATTATAACAGGCTAGTGCTTGATATTTTTGAGCAAATATGATTTTGGGTAAAAACACAATGCTGAAATTACATGTTTTTACCAGTGATTTTCGTCTTGGTAAAACGAATTATCACGATAAGGTCTTTGTGGTTGTTGTTCTAATTCTTCACGCCGTTCACGCCAATAATGTTCTTCTCTAAATTGTTGATCATTGGAATGACGATGATGTCGTTCATCACGCGAATATGAATTTTGGTTTGGCGCAAGGTAAATTTGAATCGGTGGTTGCCTATAATTTTGTTGATAACGAGGTGCTTGATTATATCGTTCCGTTTCAAGCCATTCCCCGCGATTTTCACGTTCATCACCACGTTCGCTGGAGTATTCATGTGCGTAACGCTCGTCTGCATTGACGCTAACACAATTTAACGCAAGCAAAAACGCGACTAATTTTTTCATAAACTCACCTTGTATTTTGTCCAAACAAACTGCCTTTTAATGCTTATAATACGCGCCATTCCTACTTTTTAAAAATACACTTCAAGGCAAACAAAATGGAAACTTTTATTGCAGGGCAACGCTGGATTAGCAACACAGAATCCGAATTGGGTTTAGGGCTGATTGTCGAAAGTAGTTTTAATCGTGTCAGTGTTTTATTTCTAGCGTGTGACGAGAAGCGAATTTATGCCGCCGACAACGCGCCACTCACGCGCGTTAAATTTTCCATCGGTGACAATATTGAATCCGTTGATGACGAAAAATTAACGGTTTTAAAAATCACTGAAAACGCAGGCATTTTGACCTACATTTGTAAAAATGAAGATGGTGCAACCGTTGAGCTTGAAGAAATGGATTTAAGTCACCACAGCCAATTCAACAAACCACAAGACCGTTTATTCACAGGTCAAACTGACCCAAATGCGTGGTTTTCCTTGCGTTACGAAACGTGGCAACGGTTGCAACAACACGCAAAGTCGCCTGTAAAAGGTTTAATCGGTGTACGCGCTGCGTTAATTCCACATCAAATTTTTATTGCTCATGAAGCCGCAAATCGCGCTGCACCACGCATTATGCTAGCTGACGAAGTCGGATTAGGCAAAACGATTGAGGCAGGTTTAATCATTCATCATCGCTTAATTAACAATTTGAGCAAACGCATTTTGATTATCGTGCCAGAAAGTTTGTTGCATCAATGGCTGGTCGAAATGTTGCGCCGTTTCAATTTGAAATTTAGCATTTTTGATGAAATGCGTTGTTTAAGTGAAATTGGCGACGACGGTTTTGATGATGACGAAAAAGGCGATTTGTACAATCAAGCGAATCCGTTTTTATCTGAGCAATTGGTTCTGTGCAGCCAATCATTTTTTTCGCATTATCCAAACCGCCAAGAGCAAGCGTTAGATGCGGGTTGGGATATGGTAATTGTCGATGAAGCACATCATTTGGAATGGTCAGAAACTGCGCCCAGCAGCGATTATTTATTTGTCGAACAGCTTTCACAAATTTCACCTAGTTTGATTTTGCTCACAGCAACGCCTGAGCAACTCGGTAAAGAAAGTCATTTTGCCCGTTTGCGACTTTTAGACCCAGACCGTTTTTATAGCTTTGCCGCATTTTTGGAAGAAGAAAAAACCTTTGAACCTGTCGCCAATGCTGCAAAATCATTGCTTGCTGATAAACCGTTAACGAATGAAGAGCAACAAGCCTTAGCTACTTTGCTCAAAGATGACAATGTTTCTAAAACGTTGGCGAATTTAAATGATGCGGAAAAATCGGCGGCGGCGCGTCAAACACTGATTAACATTTTGCTCGACCATCACGGAACAGGACGAATTTTGTTTCGAAATTCGCGCCAAACCGTGCAAGGTTTTCCAGAGCGTGAATACTTCGGTTATTCGTTAAATGGCGAAGCGAACGAAACGGATTTACAAAACGACGCGCGTTTTTTATGGCTAGCCGAAAAAGTGAAACAACTCGCTGGTCAAAAAGCCTTGCTGATTTGCAAACACGCGCAAACCGCAATGGATTTAGAAGACACGTTGAAAATGAAAGTGGGCATTTCATCAGCAGTTTTTCATGAACACATGACAATTATCGAGCGTGACCGCGCGGCAGCGTATTTTGCCGATGAAGAAAGTAGCGCACGTTTGCTCATTTGCTCTGAAATTGGCAGCGAAGGGCGCAATTTCCAATTCTTACAACATTTGATTTTGTGGGACTTACCGCAAAACCCTGATTTGTTGCAACAACGTATAGGGCGTTTAGATCGCATTGGACAAAAACATGTGATTCAAATTCACGTCCCGTATTTAGAAAATACTGAACAAGCCATTTTATATCGCTGGTATGACGAAGGCTTAAATGCGTTTCGGGCAAATAATTCTGCGGCACAACACGTTGCTGATGCGTTGCATGACGAATTA
Organism: Methylococcales bacterium; assembly: GCA_028713145.1. Taxonomy (GTDB): domain Bacteria; phylum Pseudomonadota; class Gammaproteobacteria; order Methylococcales; family Methylomonadaceae; genus UBA10906. The sequence goes on along the minus strand of JAQTOT010000093.1, from coordinate 4,147 downwards.
CAAACGCTTTTGGCAAATAATGATGCAAAAAAAATCGGCGAATTTATCGAAAAAACACATGCGTTAAGTGTTCAAATCGAAGCCGAATTGAATCACGGACGCGACCAGCTTTTAGAACTCAATTCGTGCCGCAAAGAAATTGCTGATAATTACATTACTGAATTATCGGAATACGAAAATGAAGGTACGCTTTGGGATTATATGGAATCCGTGTTTGATTGTTACGGCGTGGATACTGAAGAAATTTCGGACGTAACGCACATTTTGACTCCAAGCGAGCATTTACGTTGCGAAACGTTTCCGTATTTGACCCACGAAGATGATTTGACGGTGACGGTTTCCCGCGCTCAAGCCTTGGCGCGTGAAGAATTGCAATTCTTAACATGGGAACATCCGCTTGTTAGTGCGTCGATGGACATGGTTATTTCAAGCGATACAGGTAATGCCACGTTAAGCAGCGTGAAAAATCCCGATTTAAAAGCAGGGCAATTTTTACTCGAATGTTTATTCGTGGTCGAACACAGCGCACCTGCTGAATTGCAAATTAACCGCTTTTTGCCACCGACACCGATTCGCGTGTTAATCAATCAATTGCAAAAAGATGTTACGGCAGAATTTTCACACGAAAGTTTGCCCGATTGTGGCGCGAATTTCGATAAACATGCGATTACCGTCTTTTTAAACAAACAACGAAATTTGATTATGAAATTGCTTGCTGTCTCCGAAACACAAGCGCAAATCCAAAAAGAGGCGATTTGCCAACAAGCTACGACGACGATGCTGGAATCACTAACCGCTGAAATTAAACGGTTAGCGCGTTTGCAAAAAGTAAATCCAAGCATTAAAAACGATGAAATTGAAGATTTGAAAGATAAAACGCTGTTGATTCATGAAAATATCGAAATCGCACAATTGCGTTTGGATGCCGTGCGCTTTGTGATTACCCGCTGATTTAAAAAAATAAAAACAGATTTCGTTTCGTTACTTTTGACAATGTTGATAAAATCGCTAGGTTTTTTACTTTACTTTTTATGGAATTATTTTTATGAGTGTTACCGTTCGCATTGAGCAATTATTACAATCTGCCCCCGTTCTTTTATTCATGAAAGGCTCGCCTGATTTCCCGCAATGTGGTTTTTCAGGGCAAGCTGTGCAAGTTTTAGACGCTTGCAACGCAACATTTTCACATTTCAACATTTTCGAAGATGAAGAAATTCGTGAAGGCTTGAAAAGTTATTCAAATTGGCCAACCTACCCACAACTTTATATCAAAGGCGAGTTAATCGGCGGTTGTGACATCATGATTGATTTGTATAAAAGAGGGGAACTCGCGCAACTTTTAGCGGCAGCAACTGAGGCATAATCGATGGCAAAAGCAGCAGATCTAAAACGCGGTATGGTTGTTGAAATCAACGGCGCGCCGCACATTGTGAAAACGATAGACGTGAAAAGTCCCTCATCACGCGGTGCAACAACGCTGTATAAAATTCGTTTCAACAACGTTCGCACAGGACAAAAACTCGACGAATCGTTAAAAGGCGATGACTTTTTCAAAGACGTTGATTTGGTTCGCGCGAAAGTGCAGTTTTCATACATTGATGACGGCAACTACGTTTTCATGAATAGCGAAGATTTTTCGCAATACACCTTGAGCAAAGAAGCGTTAGACGACCAAGTGGATTTTCTAACCGAAGGCTTAGAAGGCATCGTTGCATTGCTGGTTGATGATGAAATTTTAGGTATCGAATTACCTGCCGCAGTCGTTTTAGAAGTTTTAGAAACACCACCTGCCATTAAAGGTGCAACCGCAAGCTCTCGCACAAAACCAGCTCGTTTAAGTACAGGGGCAGAAATTCAAGTCCCCGAATATCTTGAAACAGGCGAGTTGATTAAGGTCAACACCGAAACAGGCAAATTTATGTCTCGCGCCTAACATGTTAAAAAAACTTCTCCTTTGCTTTTTTGCGGCTTCTTCTGCTCAAGTGTTAGCAGAAGAAATAGACGCTTTGCCACCGCTAACTATTTACAGCCAATCAAACGCAGAACTCGTTGAACCCGCGCGAATGCAAGATGAATTTGACCGTGAAAAGTTGCAAGCAGCTGAAATGCCAGATTTAAATAATGTGCTTAAAAATCAAGCAGGTTTAGTGCTTACGCAAACGAATCCACAAATGATGGGGGGGTTTAGTTTGCGTGGCGCAAGCGGCGCAGGGCAGGGGCTTTTTACGTTAGATGGCGTGCCGTTATACGGCAGTTTGGCGGGACTTTTCACGTTAAGTCATTATCCCGCTGACGCACTGGGCAATGTCACACTAACGCGCGGAGCGGGTGGTGATAAACACGGTTCGCGGACACTTGGCGGGGGAATCCATTTGAAAACCCGCGAATTCCAAAGCGGTGATAATTTCTTGCATTTCGAAGGCGGAAGTTATGACACATTGCGCGAAACCGCAGGCGGTGGAATTTCGACGGATGCAGGGGATTTTTCAGCGGTTGCAGGGCGAACCGATATTCTGAGCGGCATTTCACAAGCACGCGATGGTAGAGAGCGTGATAATTACGACATGACACACGCTTCGGGAAATTGGAAAAAGAATTTTGACCATGCCCATTTAAATGCCTCGTTATATTTTGTGCGTAGTGATGAAAATATGGATGGACCTGCCATTTTACCGAATCGAACAGTAGGCTGGAGTGATGATAAAAAAGGGCAATTGCTTCAAGAAACATGGGTGTCTCAATTGCGCGGTGATTATGATTTAGCTGATTATTGGAACAGTTCGCTTCAATTAGGCTTTACCCAAAATCGGCAAACATCGGAGGCTACGCTCATTAAACCGTTCGAGTTAACGGCGCAACTTTTTATGGTGGACTGGAAAAATACGCATCGTCTACCGCTTGATGCCAAGAATAAAAACCAAGTTCAATTCACTTGGGGAGTAAATACGCAACATCAAAACACGCCAAATGTTGCAGGTTTTTCGCAAACAATCATTAGTCCAAATGTACGCGGCGAATTAGTTTTAGGTGAATGGGAACTTGCCGCCGAAGGGCGTTTTGACCATAGTGATGATTATGGCAATCATCAAGTTTTTGCGTTGAGCGCAAGCAGAGCCGTCACAAGTACCCTTAATGTCTGGGCAAACGGTGGGACAGGCTATCGGCAACCAGGTTTGACCGAACTACTCAATCCTACTTATGGCGATAAAAATTTGCGTGGTGAAAGTAGTGCAGGTGGCGAAATAGGATTGACGTGGAAACCACTGCCCGAAAGCGAACTTAAAATCAGCGGCTATTATCAAAATTATCAAGATTTGATTGTAATGCAATTAAATCCTAAGACAGGCATTTCAAAAGCCGCTAATGTCAATGAATCGGATGTTTTTGGCGCACAATTTCAAGCGTCACATCGCTGGTCAAACATCTGGGAAACTGGCTTGAATTACGGTTACATGGATGCACAAAATGCCCAAACTCATTTAAAAATTGCCATCCGCCCTGAACATCAAGGTGTTTTTTGGAATGAAATAAAATTGCTGGAACCTTTAAAATTGCGCGTGGAATTGAATGCTCGCAGCAACTACTTTTTCGATGGCGCAAATACGCAACAATCGGATTCTGCGCCACGTTTCAATGCTTTGCTCAAATATCAGCTCACACCGAAAACCGAATTGTATTTGCGTGGTGAAAATCTTAATAATAATCGTAGTCCTGAACTAGGTGAACGCTTTAACTTCAATGGCGCATCGGTTTATGCTGGTTTTCGCACAGGCTTTTAAACTTCATCAGGGCGTACTGCATACGCCCACAACACGATAACACCGTCATCATCAGTTCGTTTTTTAGTCTGAAAACGGCTAAACTCCGCATAAAACTACTCAATCCCATTTGTTTGTAAAACAACAAGCATGGTTTTGTGAAAAACCGATAAATCCTAAAAGACTGGTGAGTACGTTGTGTCATTATGTAAATGTGAAAGAGCATTAAATTTCAGCCTTATTTTGAGTCTGATTTTTAGCATTTTTTTTGTGCTGCCCGTTTTTGCCACAGGAAACGGGCTAGACGTGAGTGAACTTGCACAAACACCTGTTTTACTCACGCCGTACTTTGCTATTTTTCAAGACGAAAGCGCGACACTTACATTTTT
>JAQTOT010000092.1 GCA_028713145.1 Methylococcales bacterium | reverse complement strand
AGGAAGTATCAGTGTTGATGCACCTATTTCTGAGGCAACGATTACAACAAATAGTAGCCGTGCGACAACTGTAACCAATCCAGCGGGAAATTTAACGGTGGCGAATACGGGAACAGGCACTGTTGCTGTCACAGGAATCAATAACAGTGCAACGTTAATTGCAACAGGAAGCGGTGCAACAAACATGACAAGTCCAGATACTGATGCAAGTTTTACCGTAGCCAATAATGGCACAGGTTTGATTAGTGTGAGTGGTATTGCCAATGGCAAAACGATTACTACCGCTGGAACAGGACAAATTGCAATCACCACTGCGCTTGGAACAGGCGAAAAAATTATCGTTGATTCAGCAAATAACAACGATATACAAATCACGAATACAGGTGCTGGACTCGTTGATGTGCAAGGAGATTTAGCATTAGACAACAACGATGCAATAACCTTCACTTTGACGGGTAATCACACAACGGTGATGTCTGAAACAGGAATGTTAAGTTTAGGCAACGCGCCGTTATCGCTTAATTTAGCCTCAGGATATACACCTGTGTTAGGTGACACGATTACGTTGATTGCTAATGATGATGCAAATCCGCTTGATTTAATAACAGGCACTTTTGCAAACAAAGCCGAAGGTTCAACGATTCAAGTTGGAAATTATTATTTCAAAATTAGTTATGTTGGTGGCACTGGAAATGACATAGTTTTAACCATGACTGGCAGCGTTCCTGTAAATAATGGTGGCGATGGCGGGGATTCAATAACGCTTCCTACTATTTTGACGCTACCACCTGTGATTGTAACGCCGCCAACACCTGCACCCGTGTTTGAAAAACCTGTGTCAAAAGCAGTGGAATCGCAAGTACCTACGGCTAAAAACAGCACCGTAAAAGGTGATGGCAATGGCGATGGAATTTCTGACGTTGACCAAAGAAATGTGATTTCACTGCCAACGCAAAAAGACTTACGAAACACAATTGATACGCCAAAAGTGTATTTGTCGATTGAATTGCCGCAAGGGCAAATTTTAACTAAAGCAGATGTTAAACCTGTTTCTGTTGTGAAAAATGAACAAATCACCTTCAAAACGGAAACGACCGATAGCAAAGGCAATGCAGTCGTTGTTGACACGCCAATTACTAAAGAAATGGCACCATTTGGTATTTTTGAATTTAATTTTGCTAACGTGCCATCAACAACGGATGCACGCGGTAATCTCAAAGGCGGAACAACAGACGTAAAACTGTATTTAGACGACAAACAAACCGTTGAAAAATATCTTAAACAAACCGTTTCAGGGACATGGGAGTCGATTCCATTTACTTATGCCTATGATGAAAAATTAGGTAAAACCGTTGTTTCGATTTCGCTCACTGACGGGGATAAATTCGACTTAGACGGCAAAATTGACGGTGGGATTTTCGATCCAGGTACGCCGATTATTACGCCCAAATTAACAGCTGCGCCGATTCCTGTGGAATTGCCTGCACCGATTGAAAAAGTATTCATGGGTTATGGCAGCGCATTTGAATTAACCTCAGGTGCGGCACAAATTTTTGGTTCAAAAATGCGTGAAGTGTTGACGTTAAAATCGGGAGCTAGCAATGTAATTGTTGACCAAAATGTGGAGCAAGTGAATTTGGCGGGAAAATTTGCCGATTACACGTTTGAGCAACAAGGTAACAGTTTGAAAGTCATCAATAATTCGACAATTGTGGCAAAAGTGTTCGTGCAAGATGATAGCAACGGTACGCTACTAGGTTTTGCGGATGGTTTGCGCTCGGCAAGTTTTAGCAATGCCACGATTGCCGTTACTGACAAAATCGTTCCCGCTGATGATATTCCGCTAGCGATTTTACAAAAAGCGGGCGTTTATCTCGCAGGCGTGTTGGCAAATCCAATCACCGTTGGTGGTAATTCAGTCAATGTTTATGGTTCGTTAGCATCCACTGACACCGTTGGACTTTCAGCTTCGGCAACCAATGCAACGGTGGATGCCAATGTGGAACAAGTGAATTTTGCAGGTAAATTTGCCGATTATAGCTTTGTGACCGTTGGAAATTCGCTTGATGTGCTATCTGGGACTTCAAAAATAGCCAATATCGGAATTCAAGACGACAGTAATGGCACGATTTTGAGTTTTTCAGATCAATCGTCTTCGGCACATTTTGTAACCAGTGCAACAGCACTACAAATTGAACTCACAGGTATTAACCCAATTTTGTAAATTGTCAGTTTAACGATAAAAACCGCTCTTTTGTGCAAAACGAAAGGGCGGTTTTTTTGTGCTAGTCCAAAGAGAAAATGAGAGACTGTAAAGTAAGTTGTAACTTGTCACTCATTATCCAAAAATTCCCCTTAAAAAACATTGCATAATCATCCCAGCATAGAATATATTCGCGGGAGTGGTGAACTACGCGGCATTCAATTATTTGCTAGCGACAATTTTTAAACCCGTCACGTCCAGTGAGGTTAATTTATGTTCAAATCATCTTCTCTTACAACAAGGATGGGACTAGTTTTTGTTGCATCATTATTGCCGTTTTTATTGGTAGAACTGTTTCAAGAGCGACTTTATTGGGTCATGGAAAAAACCAATTATTTGGCGTTTCACAATGTAGCAGAATTGTTTAGCGTCGTTGTTTCATTTTCTATATTCGGTGTGGGTTGGTATACCTACGACCAATCCAAAAATCACCACGCTTTATTTCTCAGTACGATTTTCTTTGGTATGGGGCTAATCGATTTTAGCCATGCCTTAACATATTCGGGAATGCCTGATTTTATTACGCCAAACATACTGACCAAGGCAAGTCAGTGTTGGGTTGCGGCGCGGATGTTTATGGCAGTGGGTTTTCTTGCAAGCGCGTATGTTTATCCAAAAAGTCACTCGCCCTACTTATCAAAAACCGTATTGATGCTCATCAATCTCAGTATTTCGCTTTTTCTGATTGCCAGTATCACATTTCTTCCTGATTATGTTCCCGTTACGGTTATTCAAGGTGTTGGCGTAACGCCATTTAAGACCAATAGCGAATACGTCATTATGTTTTTGCTGTGTTTGAGCATTGCCGTTTATTGGCGACGAATCATCAAAACGGAAAATCAACAACTGTCTTATTTCCTGTTTGCCTTTGTGATTTTAATTTTTAGTGAAGGCGTTTTTGCTCATTACAAAAGTGTTTTTGATAGCTATAACGTGATTGGACACATTTATAAAATCATCGCATTTTTATTGATTTATAAAGGTTTATTCACGTCTGAAGTGAAAAGTCCCTATTTCTCACTCGAAGCGTCTAACAATCAACTCCGAAATGAAATTACAGAACGCATCAAAGTTGAAGAAGAATTAACGGCGTATCGTAACCATTTGGAACTTTTGGTTGAAGAACGCACCGCAGAATTAGAACAAGCTAAAAATGTAGCAGAATCGGCGAATAAAACGAAAAGTGTTTTTCTCGCAAACATGAGCCACGAGTTGCGAACGCCGTTGAATGCTATTTTGGGTTTTTCTCGGCGATTGCGTAATGATGTCACCATTTCTCATGACCAAGCAGAAGATTTAAGCATCATTGTTCGCAGTAGTGAGCATTTGCTTGAGTTAATCAACAATATATTAGACATCTCCAAAATTGAAGCAGGAAAAATCGATTTAGAAGAATCCAGTCATGATTTGCAACATTTGTTATTTGAAATTCAATCACTGTTGAATGTGCGAGCCGTTGAGAAAGGTTTGTATTTCACTATCGCTTTGTCGCCAGATTTGCCGCGTTATGTGGTGTTGGATGCGGGGAAACTTCGTCAAGTCATTACAAATTTGGTCGGCAATGCCATTAAATTCACGCAACAAGGGGGCGTAACCCTTCGCGCGGAAACGACACATCGAGAAACAGACCAACGTGTATGGTTGCGTTTTGCTGTTGATGACACGGGCGCGGGAATTAGTGAAGAAAATTGCCAACGAATATTTTCACCTTTTGTGCAGTTAGGGCAACAAGCTCCTGTCGAAGCAGGAACGGGGTTAGGACTCACGATTAGCCACCAATTTGTCGAACTCATGCACGGAAAATTAGAAGTCAGTTCAGAAGTTGGGAAAGGTTCCGTGTTTTATTTTGACATTCCTGTCGTGTTGTCTAGCGATAGCGGAATCACGGTAGAACCCAATCATGGCAAAGTCATTGGGCTGGTAGAAGGTCAACCGCATTACCGTTTGCTTGTCGCTGAAGACCAATTTGAAAATCGCTTGTTGTTGCACAAAATACTCGAACCGCTCGGTTTTGAATTGCATGATGCGTTTAATGGTGAAGAAGCGGTGATGCGATATGAAGCATGGAAACCTGATTTAATTTTCATGGACATGCGTATGCCTGTGATGGATGGATTAGAAGCTACACGACGTATTCGTGCAAGTGAAGACGGCGAAAAAGTAAAAATCATCGCGCTAACCGCACACGCATTAGAAAATGAACGCGTTGAAATTTTAGAAGCAGGTTGTGATGACCTAGTACGCAAACCTTATCGAGAAAATGAACTTTTTGAAGCATTAACAAAATATCTTGGCATTCGCTTTTTGTATGAAAAAAGTGAGGTTGAAGTCGTTAATTCTGAACAAAATATCAGCGAAGAACAGTTAAAAACATTACCGATAGAATTGCTAGAAATGTTGCATCACGCGTTGGTTTTACTTGATGAAGATGAATGTCTAAAAGTGGCTGGAATGATTAGTGATATTAACCCCGTTTTAGGCAATCAAATTCGCAGTAAAGTCGAAAAATTCCAGCATGATGAGCTGTTATCTGTTTTAAATAAAGCACTCAACGCATTACGTTTATGACAATCAATCACCGAGAATTAGCTATGGCTGGAGATATTCTTATTGTTGACGATTCGCCAGAGAATCTTAAATTTTTAAAAGAGACGCTCACAAGTGAAGGCTATCGCGTGCGTCCAGCCAGTAGCGGACAGTTAGCGTTGCAATCCATTTATGCCAAATTACCTGTTTTGATTTTGCTTGATGTGCGTATGCCAGAAATGGACGGCTTTGAAGTGTGCCGTCGTTTAAAAGCCGATGACACAACAAAAGCCATTCCCATTATTTTTGCCAGTGCGTTAACCGATACGTCAGAAAAAGTGAAAGGATTTGAATTAGGCGCGGTCGATTATGTGACCAAACCACTCAATGCCCAAGAAATCCTGATGCGCGTTGCAACGCATTTAAGTCTTTTTGTTGCTAGGCGACAATTAGAAAATAAAAATCGTGAGTTACAAGAAACTGCCGCAGAGCTAAATCAATATCGCAAGTACCTCGAAAATTCCATTCGAGAATTATCGATTGCCAAAGAAGCAGCTGAAAAAGCGAATGTGGCGAAAAGTACCTTTATTGCGACGATGAGTCATGAATTACGCACGCCGCTTAATGCGATTTTGGGATTTTCAGAACTCATGAGTTTGGATAAATCGACCACAGAAACGCAAAGAGAAACGTTGCGTATCATCAATCGCAGTGGCGCACACTTACTGAGTATGATTAACGATGTGTTAGATATTTCTAAAATTGAAGCAGGTCGCCTTGAAGTCGATATTCAGGCTTTTGATGTCATCAAATTGCTAAATGAAATTGGCGAAATGATTAACGTTCGAGCAGTAAGCAAACAATTGGAATTTAGTGTCAATCTTGCCGCCGATATACAGCGATTTATTAAGTCAGATAGCAAAAAATTACGGCAAGTGCTAATCAATTTATTGGGCAATGCGATTAAATTCACAAGCAATGGAAAAATTACATTGCAAGCCTATACGAAACCATTCACATCTAGTGACACGCTCATGTTGGTCATTGACGTGATTGATAGCGGTGTTGGTATTCCAGCAGAAAAGCAAAAGGAACTTTTCAAACCCTTTGTACAATTAGTTCAAGAAAATGCGGACATAAAAGGAACGGGATTAGGACTTGCGATTTCAAAATCATTGATAGAACTACTAGGCGGACAGATTAGCGTCACGAGCGTGTTAGGAGAAGGCTCGATATTTAAAATTGAATTGCCCGTTGCGTTAGCAAATCTTAACGACCTTGCCGTGGAGGAAAGTTATCGAGAAGTAAAAAGCCTTGCGCCGAATCAACCAACGTGGCGGTTATTGGTCGTTGACGATAGTGTAGACAACCGATTATTGCTGGTTGCGATGTTAAATCGCATTGGTTTTCAAGTTCGAGACGCAGAAAATGGTCAAGAAGCCATTGCACTCTTTGAACAGTGGCATCCGCATTTGATTTGGATGGATATGCGTATGCCTGTGATGGATGGTTATGAAGCGACGAAGAAAATTCGACAACTCGCAAATGGCGAAAAGGTGAAAATTATTGCCCTCACAGCCAGTGCATTCACTGAGCAACACAGCGATATTATCAATGCAGGATGTGATGCCGTTTTGCACAAACCCTTTCATATTCCCGAAGTTTTTGCCTCATTGAGTCAACAACTGGACGTAAAATTTATTTACCAAGATTCACCTGTAACCGCGTCATCTCCTACGTCAAAAATCACGGCTGAAATGCTAACAACGTTGCCCTTAGAATTACGCAAACAGTTGCACGAAGCGGCTTTAAAGCTCGATATAGAAGAAATTGACACGGTGATTGTAAAAATTCACACCTTAGCTCCTGAGATTGCCGATAGTTTAGAAGCATTGGCAAAAGGTTATCAATTCGACAAAATCATTCAACTACTTGATTTTAAAGAATGATATTGTAATCCGCACAATAAATTTGCAGTACCTCTCCCCTCTTTTTGTTAGGAAGTATTACTTATGAATCGCTCAATATTGCTTATTTTATCTTCACTCACGTTAATTTCCTGTGCCGATTCGCCGCCTCGCACCGCAATCAATGAAACGAAAAACCCCGCGCTTCATGTTATTCACAATAATAAATTGCACGAACTCATGGATAATTTAAATGAACTCATGGGGCGAATGAATGTGCTATCACAAGAACGATTTCTCACCGAACCCGAGTTAGATGCTGAATATCGCAAATACGCGAAACAGATTTCCACTGCCTCACAAAATTTATTACAAACCATCGATGTAATTCCTATGACCTTGCCGTCGTTACAGCTAAATGCCACAGAACAAACGACTTTTTTAGCCTTAGTAGCTAAATTGCGTGAGCAAATACAAGCGTTGCAAATTCAAACCACGCAACATCATCCGCATGTTATTTCTGATTCTTTAGCCCAGATAAATACCACTTGTGCGTCTTGCCACGCTTTGTTTAGAAAACAATGACAGGGGATAAAAATGAAACCTATAGCTATTCCTTTATTAGCGTTGAATTTGTTGCCATTGCCCGTTTTGGCAGAAGACGATATGCGCGAGATGTTCAACGAACTCAAATCACAAGTTAAAACATTACAAACGCAAGTTCAGCAATCCAACACACGCATTAACGAATTAGAAAAAGAACTCGCGCAAGCGCATTCAAATCCACCACTAACGCAAGCAATTCCCGTGATTACACCGCCTGTTGCGACAACAGCCAAAACGGATGAAATCATTACTAAACCTGCTGTCACAGTCGGTGATGTGAAAGGGACATTTAAAATTCCTGGAACTGACACATCGGTGGGATTAGGTGGCTATGTCAAAACTGATGTTTTATTCAATAGCGTCAGTGCGGGGCGCGATAAAGGCGGAGACCAGTACACGGTTTATTCACAAATTCCATTAGAGGGAAAAAGGTCAGGCGAGAATAGTCAAATCACGTTTAATGCAAAAGAAAGTCGCCTTTGGCTTCGCTCTTTTACACCTAGCAAATGGGGTGAAATTAACACGCTGTTAGAAGTCGATTTCTATGGTGATGCCGCAACGTACACCTACACACCGCGTATTCGCCATGCTTATGGTTCGATAGGTAATTTCTTGGCAGGGCAAACGTGGACAACCTTTTTGAATGTAAATGTATTGCCAAATCTTCTCGATCCAGGTGGTTCGGCTGGTGCGGTGTATGGCGTAAGACAACCTTTAGTGCGTTGGACACAACCGTTCACAATCGAAAATCTACCGATGGATGTTCAAATCGCATTGGAAGCACCGCGTAGCAGAATACGCGACGTACCCACCGCAGATTCAGACGTATTTAGCACGCCGAATGCCGACCGTTATCCTGATTTAGTGGCGCGTGTGAATGTAAATCCTGATTGGGGAAAATTCTCTTTAGCCGCATTAGGACGACAAGTTCGTAACACAAACACATTGGGAAATAATCCATCCGAATGGGGTGGTGCGGTCAGTTTGGCTGGAAAAATAAACAGTATTGATTTAGACAGCATTCGCTTTATGCTCAACTATGGAAATGCAATGGGGCGTTATGTTGCTTCGGCGAATACCTTTGAAGATGCTGTGTTAAGTAATGGCGATTTACAGCTTGTTGATATTTACAGCGGCATGCTTTCTTATCAGCATTTTTGGACAAAAGATTGGCAATCTAATCTCACTTACGGTTTTATTCACGCCAATCAACCCGCTTTAGCTGGCAATAACATCACCTCAGAAGTGCAATCGATTCACGCCAATTTATTATGGAGTCCAATTAGCCAAATCATTTTAGGAATGGAATACGTCTACGCAACACGAGAAGTTTTTGATGGACGTGATGGTGATTTACAACGGGTTCAATTTTCTGCTCGCTACAATTTTTAAGTGCGTGAGAATGTTATGAAATTTGCGGAAATTGTGGATATTGACGAGTTGCAACGTATTTGTGAGAGCTTCACAGCCATGACAGGCGCGGTGATGGCAATTCTTGATTTAGAGGGCAACATTCTCGTGGCAACAGGTTGGAAGGAAATATGTACCCATTACCACCGCGTTAATCCTTGCACTGCAAGTCGTTGTCAAGAAAGTGACACCATTTTGGCTGGAAAATTAGAAGCGGGGGAAAAATACAATGTCTATCGATGTAAAAACGGTTTAATTGATGTTGCTGTTCCGATTTTGATTGACGGTGAACACGTTGCAAATTTTTTTACGGGGCAATTTCTATTTGAACCGCCAAACATTGCTGCATTTTCTCGTCAAGCCGAAGAATTCGGTTTTGATAAAGAGGCTTATCTCAATGCGTTAAATCAAGTTCCTATTTTTTCTGAAGCGCAAATCGAAGCGATGATGGCTTTTTTTACCAATTTCGCGCAACTGATTGGGAACGTGGGTTTAACGCAGAAAAAACTCGAAGACACGGTTGTCAATCGCACGGCTGAATTATTTGCCGCAAAAGAACAAGCTGACGCGGCGAATCGCGCGAAAAGTGCGTTTATCGCCAATATGTCTCACGAATTACGAACACCGCTTAATGCGATTTTGGGATTTTCTGAAATTTTAAGTCGTGACACGAATTTGTCGGAATCACAAAAAGAAACCTTGTCGATTATTCATAAAAGTGGCGACCATTTACTTGGCTTGATTAACGATGTGCTGGATATTGCGAAAATCGAGGCGGGACGAGTTATTTTAGAATCCAAACCGTTTGACTTGCGAAATATGATTCTCGACATCACCGATATGTTGCGAATTCGCGCTCAAGCGAAAAACTTGCAACTGCTTGTTGACCAATCTTCTGAGTTTCCGCTTTACATTGTGGGCGACCAAGGAAAATTGCGCCAAATTCTTATCAATCTAATTTCTAACGCCATTAAAGCCACTGAACAAGGCGGCGTGTCAGTACGTTTAGGATTTAAACAAAATGGCACGAAACATTTAATCATCGAAGTTGAAGACACGGGGTATGGAATTGCACCAGAAAATCAAAGTCAGATTTTCGCGGCATTTGTGCAGGTGGGTTCGCAAGATAAACAACAAGGCACTGGTTTAGGATTGGCTATCACTCGCCAATTTGTTGAATTGATGGGCGGACAAATCACACTAACGAGCCACGTCGGACAAGGCAGTATTTTTCGCGTGGAATTACCTGTAGAGCTTGCACATGCAGAAGATATTTCTGACGCGCCTGCGACAACAAATACGGTCGTCAGGTTAGAAGCGGGGCAACCCATTTATCGCGTTTTAGTGGTCGATGACCAAAAAGACAATCGTCTTTTGCTACACCGTTTGCTCAGTGAAGTGGGTTTTGAGGTGAAACTTGCTGCAAATGGCGCAGAAGCCATTGAGCAATTTTTGCAGTGGCAACCGCATTTTATTTGGATGGATAGGCGAATGCCTGTGATGGATGGAATGGAAGCCACACGTCAAATTCGCGCTTTGCCAAATGGCGACAAAGTGAAAATTGCCGCTGTGACTGCCTCTACTTTTTCGGAAGAAAATGCAGAATTATCGGCTGTTGGATTCGATGACATTGTGAATAAACCGTTTCGACCTGAACAGATATTTGATTGCATGGAACAATTATTAGGTGTGCAATTTATTCGCCAAACAATAAAACTCGAACCTAAAACAGAAATGGTTGAATTAAACCCCGCCGAATTAGCAAAATTACCAAGCGCGTTGCAACATGATTTAGCGAATGCGCTTGTAACATTAGATAAAAAGCGTATTTTTAACGTCATCGAAAAAATTGCAGAACTTTCGCCAAATCTAGCCCATGCGCTAGAAATACCGCTGCAAAAATATGACTACGACAGCATATCAAAATTGGTGAAACGTAGTCTTGAACTAAGCCCACAAACGGAAGGGATAAACCTCGATGAATAACAACACGATTCTTGTTGTTGATGATACGTTGGAATCGCTCAAATTACTGTCCGACATTTTAGAAGCAGAAGGTTACTGCGTTATGCCTGCAAATAGTGGCGAAATTGCATTGGCATCCATCGAATTTAATTTACCTTGTTTGATTTTGTTAGATATTTTAATGCCTGTTATGGATGGTTTTGAAGTGTTACACAGACTTAAATTAGACGAAAAAACACGCCACATTCCTGTCATTATTCTTAGCGCGATTTCTGAATCCGAACAACGTATCAAAGGGCTAGAACTCGGCGCGGTGGATTTCATTTCAAAGCCTTTTCAACGACAAGAATTATTAGCCAAAGTTAAAACCCATCATGAATTACGTCGCACACGTTTGTTACTCGAAGAGGCAAATGAACATTTACAAACTGAAATTACTGAACGTAAGCGTGTTGAACACGAACTCGAAAAATACAGTTTGCATTTGGAAGAATTAGTTGAAGAACGCACGGCTGATTTGTGTAATGCCAAAAATGCCGCTGAAGC
>JAQTOT010000091.1 GCA_028713145.1 Methylococcales bacterium | reverse complement strand
GTCAGTGTAAATTCGGTCGCTACGTTGGGATTCGTTTGCTTTGCCCGAAAAACTCACTTCCAAGTCATCAAAAATTTTGCCAGCCGCAACATTGATATTTTTACGCGCTTCACCCCGTTCAAATCGTCCGTAATCTGTGGTGATAGCCAATCCATTGGCTTGTTTTGCATTTTTTGTGACGATATTGATGATGCCCATTTCGGCGAAATTACCATTCATGATTGAACTTGAACCACGAATAATTTCGATATGGTCAATTTGTTCAATCGGAAATTGTCCACCAAAAGGCGTTGTGCCAAAACGGCGTTCGGTAAGCATAATGCCATCGACAAAAAGCGACATTTTTCCTTCGTCAGCTTGAATTCCACGAACCCCAATGCCTAACGTGTTGTTAATTCCCACACCAAAAGTAAATCCTGGAACTCGTTGCAAAAGGTCAACCAAATCGCGCGCGCCACCATTTAAAATGTCTTCGCTGCTAAGTAACGTCACCACATTTGCTGCTTCATTTGTGCAAGCGGCTTGTTGTGAGGCATTGAGGACGATTGGCACATCCATCAATTGCTCAAGGGAGGTTTCTTCAACATCGAGCGAATCTAAATTTTTACAAACCAAACTCGGTTGCGCGTATGTGTTAGTGATTAAAAAAAACAATGGTGCCGCGCAAATAAGAAGGTATGTATTTTTCATTCTAATAGCTCTTTTGCGTTAAAGCCTACCGCCAAAACTCAGGCGAAAATTCAGCCAAAAGGTTGTGCTTTCAAGAGCAGGCGTGCCTGGCTTCTTCATGTCAGATAGATAATTGAGCATTGGATAAAGGCTATCTTCAGCCAAGATATTTTTAACACTAACGGATAATTCTAATTGTTTTAACGGTGAATACATCACGCTAGCATTGAGCAAATGTGCGCCCTGCGCTTTCGTGCCATTTGTCGCGTTCCACGAATCATAAAATAAATAATTTGCGCCAAAAGAAACTTTTTCCCACGGCTTAAAAATCACATTGAGACGGCTGACATTTTGAGCTATGGCGGGAAGTTGCTGCGATTCGATATTGGGATATTTGTATGAGAGCGCATCAACAAATGAATGGCTAGCCGTGATGTTAAAAGGCTCTGCCACATAATGCACACTGGTTTCAAATCCAAGTTGTTCACTGCTGCCTGCTTTGTTGACATAAAACCAGTACCAATTAGAACCTGGAATATCGCTACCCACAGGCGGTAGTGTCATACCTATGCAATCGCCACAAATCGCATCGACATCAATCACATGCAATGCTTTGCTATAAAACAGCACATTTTCAAATTGCCAATTTTTGTTTAAACGTTGATTAAAGGCTAATTCTAATGTTTGCAAGGATTCAGGTTTCACATTGGGAACATTGCTATAACCAGGTATGTTTGCCTCACCCAATTTACTCATATTAGGCAAACTTAAAAAACCATCACCAATGTAGCCGCCGCTATAAGCTAATCCAACTGCACCTCGAAAACCCTCTTGATAAGAAAGACGGAATTGTCCATCTTGCCAAGGTGTAACAAATGTACCGACACGTGGTGAAAAATGCGAACCCCAGTATTGATGTTGGTCATAACGCACCCCACCAAATAACGTGAGCCACTGATTAACTTGATAATTATCTTCAATAAAAAAACTGTAGATATTGATATTTGCAGGAAAAACAAAAGCATTCTTTTTGTTCAAAGAGCTGATTGTCTCGCCATAAAGCTGAGAGATATTGTTGATGATGAAGTTTGCCCCATTTGAATTATTCAGACCAAGTTCATAAAGATGCGCCTCCGAACCCAACGCCAAATTATTGCCTTCCCATAAATTATTCAAATGCAAAATTTCTTTCACGCCATAACGAATTTCTCGATTTCCACCTGCTGTACTACCTGTTTGCACGGTGTATTGCAACGCATCATCAATCGCTACATCGAGTTTACTTTCAAGATTGATGTCTTGTGTAAAATCAAAATTGTGGTTCAGACCAAAATAATTGAGTTCCTCGCCAACGCCATCGGAATCACGACCAAAGAAAGGCATATCGCGCGTTTGGTCAATATGCAACACGTCAAGACTCAATTGTCCATAACGTAAATGCCCAAACACACTTAAATTGTCAGTACGTTTTAAACGATGCCCAACATCTGCTAACACACCATCAACACCTGGTGCGCTCTCGCCAAATAAGGGAGCGGCGGCTGCCCAACCTTGACGACGTAATGCCTGACCTTCGTAATTCTTTTGTTGAACAAAAACATAACCGTCGTAATCTTCATGATTAAACGCGGCTTCCATGCCGCCTTGCCAAGCATTATTTAAACCGCCACCGCCAAGCAAACTGATTTCGGTATCGCCACATTCCGTTGCTAAATTATCTGCGGTGCGCGTGATGATGTTGACAACGCCTTGCAATGCACCTTGTCCAAGCGTTACCGAACCTGAACCTCGTACCACTTCAATTCGCTCAATCCAATCAAAATTATTGCCGTTGATAATGCCATCGGGCATACCGCCATATCGTTCAGCATTGATGTTATGCCCATTGATAAGCATCATGATTTTGGCGTTACTATCCGCCGCTAGACCACGAAAAGCCCCCACTGTATCGCTATGACCTTCAAGCACAAAATAACCAGGCACATACGTCATCAAGGCTTCGTTGAGTGTGCGAGCCGCACTTAATTGCAATTGTTCTCGCGTAATGACTGTGACGGAAGCGGGTTGTTTTTTGGGATCAAGTGAGACGTTAGATGCAACGCTAACGGAAGTTTCAAGTAATTCTTCAAGTGGCGCGTCTAACATTTGAGAAACGGATTTATTGCACTTTGCCATCGCTTCTTGTGAATGTAAGCAGGAAAAAATAACGCACAAAATGATGTATTGACAGCTTGGGCGATATTTGAGTTTTGAAATTATCGGTTCAAAAGCATGAAAATCCTGCTTGAAAGTTATTTTTATGTTTTTCATCAATAAGTTAGAGTAAATTATGCTTTTTAGTATTCACTTCACGTCGCCATAACCAAAGCGTTAATAAAATAGCAGGCAAACCAATTGATGACGCATAAATGAAAAAGTTGATATAGCCGAATTTATCCACAATGATTCCTGAAAAACCACCTAAAAATTGCGCTGGAAATGTCATAAGCGAGCTAAATAGGGCGTATTGCGTTGCAGTGTAATCACTTCTTGCTAGCCCAGATAAATAAGCGATAAACACCGATGTGGCAAATCCACCGCTTAAATTATCTGCGCTGATTACGCCTGCAAGTAACATCAAATCAGGTTTAACGCTTGCTAAAAAGGCAAACAATAAATTGGTGCTTGCCGTAGCCATTGCACCGATTAACAACGGGCGCATTACGCCATATTTTGCGACAAAAACGCCGCCCAACGCCGCACCTGCAATTGTCATAAAAAAACCGAAAATTTTGCTAATTTCAGCAATCTCTTTTTTGTTAAAACCTAAATCCAAATAAAACGGATTTGCCATCACGCCCATTGTTAAATCGCTCATTTTATAAAGGGCAATCAAGAGCAAAATCAACCAACCTAAACGTCCTTGGCGGGCAAAAAAATCGGTAAATGGGTGAATAATCGCATCGTTGATTTTAACTAAAATCCCTACCTTTTTCTTTTTTATTGCGGACAAATTGGGATGGATGACTGTCGATTTCAAACAAAGTGTTGTGATAACGCCAAAACTCATCGCGGCTGCCATTGCAAAATAGGCAGTGTGCCAATCGAAAAATTCCGCGATATAAAATGAACCTGCGCCTGCAACGAGTAAGGCTAATCGATAGCCTAAAACATACATAGCAGCCATTGCGCCTTGATAATCGCTCACGCTTGATTCAATTCGAAACGCATCAATGCTGACATCTTGTGTGGCAGAGCAAAATGCAACAAATATCGCACAAGCCGCAATGAGTGAAAGTTGTGTTTGGGAATGTGCGCTTGCCATGCCACATAACCCTGCGATAATTCCTAGTTGTGCAAACAACATCCAACTTCGACGTTGCCCTAAAAGTCGCCCTAAAATTGGCAAATGTACTTTATCTACAATGGGCGACCATAAAATTTTGATAGAATATGTCGCGCTAACCCAACTAAAAAAACCGATGACACTACGTTCAACGCCTTCATCGCGTAGCCATGCTGACAGCGTTGAAAAAATGAGCAAATAAGGCAATCCCGCTGAAAAGCCAAGCGCAATCATACTTAAAACACGCGGTTTTAAATACACCGCAAATGCGACGCGCCATGGTTTCGGTTTTTCAGTCATTTTGTCTTATATTCCAAAGGAGTAGGTTTTAGGGTTTAATTGCGACCGTTTCGTTGAATTTTACAGTACGCGCTGCATGACAACAAAAAAGTTGTTGTTATTGGACGTGAATCATTACCACATACGAAGAGAATGGAATGAACCAATGATTACAGAAAGTCTAAATATGGCTGAAATTTTATTGCTTGAAGACGAGCCAGCTGATGCTTATTTAATCAAAATGGCATTGAGAGAAAGTCGAATTATGGCGAATTTACACCATGTTTCTGACGGGCGAGAAGGCTTGGCGTTTTTAAATAAAACAGGTAAATATGCCAACATGCCTCGCCCAGATTTAATTTTTCTTGATTTGAATATGCCGCGTATGAATGGCTCGGAATTTTTAATCGAAATTAAAAGTAATTCAAAATTCAATACCATTCCCGTTATAGTTTTAACTACATCTGATCTTGAAAATGATGTCATGCGTTCTTATCAACTTGGCGCAGCGAGCTACATTACAAAACCTGTCGATATGACACAGTTCATTTCTGCTATTCACCAATTGGGAAATTACTGGTTTTCACTAGTGCGATTACCGCCGCAAGGTCATAAAACATGAAGCGCATTATCGATTAAATGACAAACCTCGATGAGTACGAAAATACGATGTTTGTCATTTAGTTGCACAAGTTTTAGCGTTCTTCTTTAGCAAGCAATCGTTTGATATTTTCTTCGTGTCGCCACAATAACAACCCTGTCATCACAAGTGCGGCAAGCGTTAAGAAAATATCTTCAGTTAAAAACCACGCATAGATAGGCGCAAGTGTTGACGCAATCAATGCAGCAAGGGAGGAAATTTTGCCCAGTTTGTAAATTGTTACCCATGTCAGCATAAACGCACCGCCCACGAATAAATCAAAACCGAGTAAAACACCAGCAGAAGTCGCCACACCTTTACCGCCTTTGAAACCAAAAAAGATGGGATATAAATGCCCAAGAAACGCCGCAAGTCCAACGAACGTCCAAAATACAGGTGGTGTTCCTAAAAATTTAGCGATTAACACGGGAATCAAACCTTTCAAAAAATCACCCAAAAACGTAATCGCCGCTGCTTTTTTACCACCGATTCGCATCACATTGGTTGCACCAGGATTACCTGAACCTTCTTCGCGTGGATCGGGCAACCCCATCAATTTGCAAACTACGATTGCGCTAGAAACTGAGCCAAGTAAATACGCAAATAGAATAAGTACACTTAAAATCATTTTGACCTCGTCAAATGTGCTGAAAACTTGTAAGTTTGCCGACTTTGCGGCGATACTTACGCTCTTTTTTTAACGCCATATCATAATCGGAAAATCCGCAAACATGACAGACATCATTTTTTTACGCGACGTGCATATTGACACTTTAATCGGTATTTTCGATTGGGAACGCGAAGCCAAGCAAACGTTAATTTTCGATTTAGAAATGGCGTTTGATTGTCAAGCCGCCGCGCAATCTGACGATATTACCGATGCACTCAATTACAAAGCGGTGTATGACCGTTTAGTGGAATTTGTAGAGCAAAGCGAATTCTTTTTAATTGAAAAACTTGCTGGTGAAATGATTGCGTTAATTCAAAAAGAATTTGGCGTGTCGTGGGTGAAATTGACTGTAAATAAAAAAGGAGCGGTCGGTGCAAACATCAACGTCGGCGTGATAATGGAACGTGGGACACGCTAATGGCGACTTGTTTTGTTAGCGTCGGTAGTAATATCGATAAAGCAAAAAATATCTCAGCGGGTTTGCAATCGTTGCGTGAAGCATTTGGAGATTTAACCGTTTCGCCGATTTATGAAACAGCGGCAGTTGGTTTTGATGGCGAGAATTTTTACAATTTTGTTGTCAGATTTGAAAGCGATTTAGCCGCGCATGACATTTTTGAAAAATTACGCGAATTAGAATTTAAACATGGACGTTTGAAAAATAGTAAGAAATTTTCGCCACGCACTTTAGATTTAGATTTATTACTTTATGGTCAGGCCATTATTGATGATGAAACTTTAAATTTACCGCGTGGTGATATTGAAAATTATCTATTTGTCTTGCAACCACTTGCCGATATTGCCCCAAATTTTCAACACCCTATTTTGGAAAAATCTTACGGTCAAATGCTTTGCGAATTTGACGGTAAAGGAAATATCAATCTAAAAGTCGTGCCTTTTCCTAGTTGTGACTCCACGAGCAGATGACCGCCCGAATCACGCACAATCCCATTGACAACCGATAATCCTAAACCTGTCCCCTCACCCACACTTTTTGTCGTGAAAAAAGGATCGAAAATATGACTTATCGTTTCTTTATCAATGCCTGTTCCCGTGTCGGAAACACTTAATTCAATAAAATCGCCTGTAATTTGTTTAAAGCAGGCATCGCAATGACCATTCAAGTTTCGCGTAATTTGTAATTGAATTTTTATCAACCCACTGCCTTGCTGCCTCATCGCATCCCGTGCGTTGACGAGTAAATTCGTCATAATTTGGTGCATATCAATCGTGTCTACATCAATGTTTAAACTGGCATCCATATTTAATTCGACTTGAAATTTGCTGGTCAGTCCTGAACGCAGCATATTGACGACTTCTTCAATCACTTGTGCTGTGGGTTTTGTATCTTTGGTTTTGCGTGGCACTTTTTGACGCGTGTAAGTGAGCATCTTATTGATTAACTCAACCGCCCGATTAGCAGCGATTTTGACTTGCTCTACATTATGCCGAAGTTCACGTTTCATCTCACTTTCGGGCATTTCATCACTGATGTCTTGATTAAAATCGTTGTAACCCAAAATGCTTGCCAAAACATTATTAAAATCGTGTGCAATGCCTGCCGTTAATCGTCCAATACTGTCTAATTTTTGCATTTGATTGACTTGCTGGCGCAGCATTTCGTTATGTTCTTCCATTGATTTACGCTCAGTAATATCGTGAAAAAACACAAATAAACTGCCGTCATCGAGTGTCGAATAGGACGCGTTAATTTCTGCTGTCCAAATAGAGCCATTTTTACGTCTACGTTTTGCTTCGTAGGATTTTCCGTTACTTTCAATTAAGTATTTGAAATTATTCATCCGTTCAACAAAATTTTCTGATGCGTCCATATCGTAAATGTTCATCTGCATCAATTCATCTTGCGAATAGCCTGTGATATGACAATAGCCTTCACTAACATCTAAAAATCGCCCGTTACGATTGATGCGGCAAAAACCGTCCGTTGTTTCAATAACTGCCTTATATTGTGCGGCTCTACGACTTAATGCGAGTTCTTGTTCTTTCTTTTCAGTAATATCAAAACGAATGGCTGCATAGCGATAAATTTCATTGGTTTCGGCGTGGAAAACAGGAAAAATGGTAGCCTGAACCCAATAAAAACTTCCATCTTTTGCACGATTACAGACTTCACCACACCATGTATTACCCGAGCTAATTCGTCGCCACATTTCATTAAAAAACTCTTTCGAATGCACACCTGAATTCACAATGCGATGCGGAGAGCCAAGTAATTCGGCTGCGCTATAGCCTGAAATTTTGCAGAACAATTCATTGACCGAAATGATGCGTCCTTGCAAATCTGTTTCAGTGATAATTGCCGCGTGATTTAAGGCATTTATAAAGTCTTGAGAATAAGGCATGACATTGAATTCTTAGCTGGAAAATAAAATTACGGAAACCATTTCGCCTTGTTGCACACCTGCACAATCGGGCGGCAGTACGATATAACAATTTGCCCTACTTGCGGTACTTAAAATATGAGAACCTTGATTCCCTGTTGAAATAACGTGCAATTCTCCCGTTTTTGTTTGCGTCAGAATACCGCGTTGAAACTCTTGTCTCCCGCGTGATTTTTTTAATTCACTCGCACAAATTGCCAAAAATTCAAAAGGTTCCGCAAAGTTCGCACCACTTAATCGCGCCAAGGCAGGTTTGACAATTACGTCAAAAGTAGTCGTAACGGCAACAGGATTACCTGGTAAACCAAAAAAATAACAGCCGCCAATTTTGCCAAACGCAAGTGGTTTTCCAGGTTTCATAGCAATTTTCCAAAAATTGACTTCGCCACATTCGTCTAACACTTCTTTCACAAAATCCGCTTCGCCTACCGATGCGCCACCTGTTGTGATAATGACATCGAAATTCTTTGCCGCTTGAAGCAACGTATTTTTTAACAGTGCTTTATCGTCAGCAATTACGCCACCATCAAAAATGTCGTAACACGGATTTTGTAACAAACCGTGCAAGCTGTAGCGATTGCTGTCATAAATTTTGCCGATTTCAAGCGGTTCACCTAAACCGACTAGTTCATCACCAGTTGAGAAATAAGCGATTTTTACTTGGCGAATCACGGCAACGTTTTCAACGCCAGCCGAAGCAAGCAAACCTAAATCAATCGCGGACAATGTTTTACCCGCTTCGCAAAGCACGTCGCTAATTTTTACGTCTTCGCCGATTTCACGCACATTTTTTTTCAGTTTTGTGTCGGAAGGAAAAATAATTTGTGAACCGTCAACCATGACGTGTTCTTGCATCACCACTGAATCGGCATTTATAGGCAGCACTGCTCCTGTAAAAATCCGTACACATTCGCCCGTTTTCAATTCACCTGCAAACGGTTTTCCTGCCCAAGATACGCCAATGCACGTTAATTTTTCGGTAAACATGTCACTCGCAAACGCATAACCATCCATTGCCGCATTTCGTGCAATCGGCAAATTGATGGGCGAAAAAACTGTTTTTGCCAGCACGCGCCCAAAGGCATTTTTTAACGGTACGATTTCCGTTTCAACAAGCGGTAAAATTGTCTCATGAATACGTTGCTTTGCCTGTTCAACGGTTAGTAATGGTTTTTTTTCAGTGGTAACGCAAGATTCAAGAGTCATAATTTCGGAAAAGTGTGCAAAATAAAGTCAGCAATTTCAGCGGGTTGATTTAAATTTAATTGTGGCAAATGTGTTTTTAACACGGTATCGGTTGCAATGGCGATAATGTGATTATCGTTTAAATACAGATGTGGTTTATTTAATTCAGCGCGATGCAATTCAATTTTTGCAAATGCTTCGTGGCGAAAACCTTCCACTAAAATTAAATCTGTTTCTGTCGGATTAAATAGTGCGATTTGCTCAGTTAAATTGGGTTCAGTCCGATGTTCAAATTCTTCAATCACGGCTCTGCGGTATTTTGAAACTAACACAACAGGTGTTGCACCTGCTTTTCGCAATTCAAAACTGTCTTTGCCAACGTGGTCAATTTCAAAATCGTGGTGACTGTGTTTGATTAAACCAACACGCAAGCCTGCATTTTTTAAAAGTGGTAAAAGTTGTGCAAGTAGGGTTGTTTTGCCTGTTCCACTTGCAGCGGCAAAACCTAAAATGGGAATGGTAGAATGAGTCATTGGCAAAATTTTTAAGAGGTTTTTGTGTTTCAGATTATTTTATTTCTTATCGCATTTTTTACGGTGCAATTCTTACTCAAAAAACCCCCTGCAATTTTAAAAAAATACGGCAAGATTTTAGTCATTAGTGTAATAGGCATGATTTTGACCTATTTACTTGCCACAGGGCGATTGAATTGGTTTTTTGCATTTATTGTCATGACTATCACGTTTTTATTTCGTTTATTGCCTGCGGCACTGCAACTGATGCCACATTGGTTACAAGCACATCGTTATTGGCAACAATGGAAAAATCAAAATTCGTCTCAACAATCTGGAAATTCACAAAAAACCACGCATTCGGGTGAAATGTCTCGAGCGGAAGCGTTTGAAATTTTAGGTTTATCGCCAAATGCGACTGAAGTCGAAATTGTCGCTGCACATCGAAAATTGATGCAAAAACTGCATCCTGACCGTGGTGGTTCAAATTATCTTGCCGCCAAAATCAATTTAGCTAAACAAACGCTGTTAGGTTAATTGGCTCAGTTTTCGATACGCTAAATTGATGAGTTTTTGCTCATTTTCCATCACCGCTTTAATTGAATCAGGCTTATTTGCCCATTTATCAGGATGGGTACGATTCGTCTCGCGTTGATAGGCGGCTTTGAGTTCGGCTTGGGTAAAATCGGCATTTAAGCCCAAAATTTCTTCCGCTTTTCGCCCATCAGAAAAAATATCAAACGCATCGACATTGCGATTTGAAAATTGCGGCGCGTGATAACGGGTGTCAGTTTGATATTTGGATTTGCGAAAGGTTTGCAGAAAACGCGAGGTACTGAAATAGCGCAATAATTCAAAAATGGTCAACACTTTCGCGCTAAAAAGTCCCAGCGAAAAACCCACAACCGTTAAAACCATCAAAAAATTGGCGTTAAGTAGTTCATAAACAACGGGGACGAAAAGAATTGATGCCACCCACGAATAAACAAACCCCATCACACGCAAATTACCGACCGCATAACCCGAACCAAATGCCATCAGTAAATATAAAAAAACGCCGCCGCTTTGAACAATCATTGCTTGAAAACTCAACTGTGATTCATGAAAGCTAAAAAGGCTTCGATGATTTCTTGATGTTTTTTATTGCCGTGACTTGTGCTGTAGACATTGATTTCAAATTCGGTGTCTTTGGCAAACGATTCACTTTTTCCTGCCATATTATTTTTAATTGGTTTCCAGCGCAAAGACCGCCAATTCGGAAGAAATTTTGCCAAATCAGCAGGTTTAATTTCTTTTTTGTGAAATGGCGAAAAAGGCACATGATTTTCTTTGTCTAAACGACGTAAAAAAAAGTGCCAATCTGCATTTTCAATGCAGCAAAGCAGACGATTTTCAATTACCGTTGCAATACATTTTTCAGTCATTTTTATTATTCCTTTAACGTTGAAGCAAAAAAAGCCAAAGCAATAAAGCTTCGGCTTTTTTGGGATTTAACAAAAAATCTTAATTACCAAGCCAAATCAATTCAACACGGCGATTGCG
>JAQTOT010000090.1 GCA_028713145.1 Methylococcales bacterium | reverse complement strand
TCACCGCCAATTCCTGCAAACGCTGAAGCATTGATGCCGCTGACCGTCAGCGCGGTGGCCGTAATTTTTTTGCCGTCCGAAAGCGTGAGTTCTTGGCTGGATTTTTCGAAGGCAAAGTCGCCTTTCACCAAGAAATAGCCAGCAACGGCAATATCCAAACTGCCCGCAGCACGAATTATTTCGCCTTTTGAACCGTCAAAATCGAATGAAATATCGCCGATTTGCACCGCTTGCGCGTTGAAATCGATGACGGTTTTCGTGGTCGCATCGGCTAAATTGATTTCAACCGAAATCGTTTGCGCGGAAATCGTGACTTCTGAAACGCCCACTAATTCCACGCTGCCAGCGGTCGCTTTCAACGTTGTCCAATGTTCAGTAGGTGCCGCCGAATTCGCAAACATCGCTAAGGCAAAATCGACTTCGCCCAGTTTCAAGCCCATTTCGGCAGGCGTATCACCGCCAATTCCTGCAAACGCTGAAGCATTGATGCCGCTGACCGTCAGCGCGGTGGCCGTAATTTTTTTGCCGTCCGAAAGCGTGAGTTCTTGGCTGGATTTTTCGAAGGCAAAGTCGCCTTTCACCAAGAAATAGCCAGCAACGGCAATATCCAAACTGCCCGATGCACGTAAAACTTCGCCTTTCATATCGAACGTAATCGCACTTTCCACGCCCGTTTTTACAACCAACGGCTGGGTCGAATAATCGACCACTAATTTCACTTGTTTGGTCGTAGAAGTTTCTACGGCGACGGTTTTTTCAGTGGTTTCACCAAGTTGCGAAACTGCCAAAACCGCCTCTTTCACGGCAGATTTTGTGGTCACGGTTAATAATTCGACATTTTGCCCTGCAAAATCGCCTGCAAAACTAACTAAAAACTCCCCTGTTTTGCTTTGCGAAACGTCAATTTTTGCGGCAAAAGCTGTCGTCAATGCCGTTTGCAAATCAGCGGCTGAAATATCTAACGGTAACGCATTGGTTGTTAAGGTTTTTCCTTGATTTTTCAACGCTAAAATAAACGTACCATCCGTTGTTGCGTTAATTTTGATGCGCTGTACTTCATTGTTTTTAATTGTGTTTTCAATAATTTCTGCGGCAGCACCGTCTTGCGTCGTTTCGACTGTAATGCTCGCAGTTTTCACGTCGGCAATCGGCGTGCTGATTTCGTTGGTTTGAGCTACGCCGTTTGAGCCATCTTTTATGGTCGAAACGGACAAGTTGAGATTGCTTAATTTTGCCGTACTGCCAATTTCTAACTGGCTAACATTTTGATTACCTTGATTATTTTTGAATGTCACGGTAAAGCGTTGGTCATTTGTCAACGTATTTTTTCCGTTCGCATCTTTCGACATCCAAACCACGCTGACGTTGTTTTTACCAACTAATTTTTCCAATGCGTCTTGAATATGCGTTGCATTACTTGCTGTCGCCGTGGTCGCAAAACCGATGCTGTCAGTTTCTTTCCCATTGAATTTTAAGGTAAATTTCTCATTCGTCGCCGTCGTGAGCGTACTTTGAATACGAATTTCTTGCTGCTCATTTGTCGCCGCCGTCGCGGTGCCAGTTTCAAAAGTGGTAATGGTGAGATTTTTCGGATTGACGCTCAAGGCATCCACATTTTTACGCGCTAATTTCCCCGTAAATTCAACGAGATAGCGTTGACGATTGATAGAGAAATCTTTCGCCACATTCACAATCACATTTCCTGCGCCGATATTGGCAAGCGTTTCGAGCGCGGTTTGGATATTTTGGGCATTTTTCGCGCTGTCAGAACCTGCAAACGCAATATCGGCAGTCGTTTTGCCCTCAAAAGTGAGCGTAAAACTGCCTTTTCCTGCTTGCAAGCCATTGAAAGTTAAGACTTGTTTTTCATTGGCATCTTGACCATTTTGCGTTGTCTCAACGTGCGTTTCGCCTGTTTTTTGCTCTGAAATATCAACGCTAATTTCGGGCGAAATCGTTTTTATTTCAACATTTTCAATAGCTTGTCCCGCTAACTCGCCGATAAACTCGATGTTGAAACCCGCTGTTTTTGTGCCGCTGACTTTGACATTGCCTTGTCCGATGCCTGCAAAACTTTCGAATTTGAGTTTAATTTGGCTGGCTAATAATTTATCACTTTGATTTAAATTAACAGTAGCTGATTGATTTTTATAACTAAATTCGATTTCACCTGCGGAATCTGTTACGTCGAGTTTTAAAATCGTATTCGTTTTTTCGGTGACAATTTTTTTCCCTGTCGCGCTCACCGTCACATCAGAATCTTTGCCAATACTTTGATTTACTTCAACAAATAAATTATTTGCCGCGACGGTTAAACCTTCAACACCAATAAATGCCGCTGCGCCAGCGTTGGTTTTGAGCGACAACCAACGACGAGCAGTGTCGTTTTGGTCGGTCAAAAGTGCAAGCGCGAAGTCGATATTTTTGACTTCAAGCCCCATTTTTGCGTCGCTATTTCCGTTCAAACCCGCGAAAGCACTGACGTTGTGACCACCGACGGTAAGCAAATCGGTGGTGACTTTGGATTGGTCGGAAAGCGTGACTTCTTGGGTCGATTTTTCGAACGCAAATTCGCCGCTGACTTGGAAAAAGTCCATCACGTTGATGTCGAGCTGACCAACGGCTTGAATTAACGCCCCTTTTGAGCCATCCATATCTAGCGTGATGCTAGCATTTTCACTACCTGTAGCGATTTCAAACGGCTGAGCGGCGTAATCGACCACGATGCCTTTTTCGTCAGCTTGGTTGTAATTGAGGGTGAGTTTTTTCGCGGAAACCGTGAAACCGTCAATGCCGACAAAACCAACTTTTTCGGCGGAGGCTTGCAAGCTAACCCATTGATGTGAATTATTTTTTTGTTCAGAAAGTAACGCCAAGCCAAAATTTACACTTGCAAGTTCAAAACCCATTTTGGCATCGAAATTTCCGTTCAAACCCGCGAACGCATCGAGGTTTGAACCGCCGAAGGTGATGGTGTCGGTTTGCACTTTGGATTGGTCAGAAAGCGTAACTTCGCGCGAAGATTTTTCGAACGCAAAACTGCCTGAAACGCTGAAAAAATTGGCTAAATTCAAGTTGAATTCGCCTGTTGCGCGTAACAATTTGCCTTGTTTTCCGTCCATGTCGAGCGTTAAATCGCTTGTTGAATCGGTGGCAATTTTTAAATTTTGTTTTGAAAAATCAACAACTAAGCCTTCTGAATCGGCGGTGTTAATCGCTAAATTTAAAGTTTTTCCTGCAATCGAAACGTCGTCTACGCCAACGAACGCGACACTTTTCGCGTTTGCTTGCAAGGCTGTCCAACGCCGCGCGGCATTTTGACTATCGCTCAATAATGCCAGCCCAAAATCCACGTCATCTAACACAAAACCGAGCGGATTTTCGCTGTCGCCGTTCAGCCCTGCAAACGCGCTAACCCCAGTTGCGCCGAGTTTTAGCGCGTTTGCGTCAACGGTTTTGCCATCGGAAAGCGTGAGTTTTTCAGTTGATTTTTCGAAACCAAATTTGCCATTTACCGCGAAGAAATTCGCAACATTGATGCTCAATTCGCCCGCAGCACGAATTATTTCGCCTTTTGAACCGTCAAAATCGAACGAAATATCACCGATTTGCATCGCTTGCGCGTTGAAATCTAAGACTGTTTTAGTTGTGGCATCTTGCAAATTGATTTCGACTGAAATGGTTTTTGCTGAAATCATGACTTCTGAAACACCGACCAATTCCACGCTGCCAGCGGTGGCTTTTAAGGCTGTCCAATGTTCAGTAGGTGCAGCCGAATTCGCAAACATCGCTAAAGCAAAATCGACTTTTTCAAGGTTCAAGCCCATTTTTTCGGGCGTTTCACCGCCAATTCCTGCAAACGCTGAAGCATTGATGCCGCTGACCGTCAGCGCGGTGGCCGTAATTTTTTTGCCGTCCGAAAGCGTGAGTTCTTGGCTGGATTTTTCGAAGGCAAAGTCGCCTTTCACTAAAAAGTAACCTGCCACAGCAATATCTAAACTGCCCGACGCGCGAATAATTTCGCCTTTTGAACCGTCAAAATCGAACGAAATATCACCGATTTGCATCGCTTGCGCGTTGAAATCTAAGACTGTTTTAGTTGTGGCATCTTGCAAATTGATTTCGACTGAAATGGTTTTTGCGGAGATTGTCAGATCTGAATCACCAACAAATTGAACCGATGATGAATTTGCTTTTAAGGCTGCCCAACTACGTGCCGACGTTTTTGCAGTTTCTGAAAATAACGCTAAAGAAAAATCCGTATTGCTTAATTTCAATCCTAATTCTGTGGCTGTTCCGCCGTTCGCTCCCGCAAACGCACTGACACCAGTTGTGCCAAGCGTTAAGACATCAACGGCAACGTTTTTTCCATCTGAAAGTTTGACGGTAGACGCATTTTTGTAAAACGTAAAATCACCACTCGCCTGAAACATTTGAGCAACATTTACGTTTGCTTTACTAACTTTAACTTCTTGCAACGTTTTTGAGGCGGGCAAATCAATAAATTGATAATTGGATAATTTTTTGTCCGTAAAAGCTAAACCTGTTTGATTCCAACGAATACTTGCGGTGTCAGCCGATAAAACAATCGAATCGCCAAGTTTTGACGCTAATTTCCCCGTTGCTTCTAAGGCACTGCCATTTTCAGTGATAACTAAACCTAGCGAACCATTTTCAATGCCAATGCTTGCCGTTGACGTGCTAAAACCTGCGTTGATATTCGAGCCTGAAACGTCGATTTGATTCGCATTTTTTGAGAATCCAAAATTTCCTGACACATTAAATTCGCTGATTTTTAACTGAGCTGTACCGCTAATTTCAAAATGTTCGCCGAGTTTGCCATCGTCATTAAATTTGGCTAATTCGCCGTTAGAATCTTTTACCGTAATGGGCGTAGTAGCAAGATTTAAAACGGTTTGATTAGCTTTTTGATTTTTATCAATGCCTAAGCCTTCGCTAAAATCAATCGCAAAATCACTTGCCGACACCGTGAAATCTGGCAACGCATTAAATGACAATCCACCCATTGTACCTTTTGCCATGACCCAACTTCGCTCATCGGCATTATCAACAGGATTGATAAACGCTAGCCCTAAATCAACATCGCTAAACAATAAACCTTTCGCACTGCTCGTCAATTCGCCGCCATTTATGCCAAGAAAACCCTGTGTATTTCGTGCTGAAAAAATCCATGTTTCTGCGGCAACTTTGCTATTGTCGTTTAACGTGTAGTTTGTATTGGTATTTTGCAAACCGAATGAAAAATGCCCCGCTAAATTTACGCTACCGCTTAAATTAACCGCACCATCTAATTCAACGGTTCTAGCGGATTTTGAAAAATAATCGTAATTAAACAGTTCGCCGAGCGCATCATTTTGAGTAATTTGATTACTAAGAATTGAAAAACCATCTCCAGCAACAAATTCTTTCACCACTAATTGCAAACTGGTTGGCGTTTGCACTAAGTCAAAATAATAATCGCTGTTAAAACCGTATAACCCTTTCGCCCCCTCAAAACTACCTTGAACCGAGCCAAATTTTAAAATGTCGAATGTGTCGCCAATTTTGGGCTGAAAGTTGTCAATTAACGAAATGGACAGCAAACCGCCTAAATCGGCTTTGCCTGAAATGTTTAACTGGTCATACGCCGTGCCTGCACTCGTGCCACCAAGTTGAATTTCGAGTAATCCTGTTGTGTCTTGGGTAAAATTTTGAAACGTTTGAATCCCAGGCGAATGCCCAGGTGAAACGATGCCTTTGTTGATGACATTTAAATCCAGCGAGCCATTGCCGCCTAAAATTTCATTGTTTGAAATGACTAAATCGGAACTTAATGCAGAGCGATTTTTGGCAATTGCTTCGATGTCTAACGTGAGTTTGTTAGTGGGAATGGTTTGTCGCAACGCCACATTTTCAAGCGAGGTTTGCTTGGCTTGCGTGCTTAACGATTGATTTTCAAATAAATTGATAGTTTGCTTTTGCGGATTGGTATCAGGAATAAAACCACCGTCGGCAAGCATTCCCGCAATGGGGTCAGCGGAAAGCAAGATACGCGGTTCAAGATTTTCAACTTTGAACAACTCTTTTCTCGTCGCTCTTAAAATCTTTGGCTTTTTCATGACACAATCCAATTTTTATTTTTTTGACACAAATTAGGCGCGATAAAAATTCGCGCCTCAAACACAGTATTTTTTAGTGAAGTTTTTTGTTCATCGTTTCGATGTCTGCAAATTGATCAAAATCTGCATTCGAACTGATGCCTTTGTGTTCTTCGTCGAGTTTCAACAAACGTTCAATTTGCGCGAGTGACACTAAATGCGCGTAAATCGGTGGCAAGAAGTTCTTTTCACGAATCGTCAAGAATTTTTCGTTTGAAAAACCGTTTAAACGTTCTTCGTTAATCACATAACAACCTGTAATGTCTTTGATTTCATTACCTTGACGAACTTTCATATTAAGCGGCGTAAATAAATTTTGTTCGCCTAAAAAATGGCAAAATTCTTGGGTGAAACGCTCCATTTGTTGCAATTCGCTCAGGTATTGTTTAACACGCTCCATCATTTCTTCTGGTTCGCCTTTGTCGTTAAATAACGCTAACCCTTCGCTATCGCTGATTAAATCGCTATCGTTGTCTAAACAAACCGTATAACGTTCACCTTTTTCATCAACACGCGCTAACGCAAACGGATAACGACGAATAATGGCTGGAATATAAGACGCATCCCATTTACCTTCTTTGACAAACAAATTCGTGCCTGTTTCCAAACCAAGCAACACGACAGGGCGAAATTCATCACGTTCTTTATCTTCTAAAAACACGATGGGGTAAGTTGAAGAAGCGCGCGAAAATTCATGCACCATAATGGAAGCTAAATTGAAATTTTTCGCAAAATCGAAACTGGTAATTGGTTTGATTTTTTTGTTGCGGTGCGCGTCTAAAGTAATGGGAACGATATTTTGAAACATGGTTTTTCTCCTTATTTTTAACTGAAAAATTAACAGCAATTTGATACTGAAAGTGTAGCAAATGTACTGGGATAATTTACTCACAATTGCTCACATTTTGCAGCATTTGTTTGTGAAAAAATGCCACTTCGCGTTTAATGTTTTGGGAATAAATTTTTTATGGATTTAAAAATATTTGATTAAATTTTTTTTGATTTTGAGCTTGC
Organism: Methylococcales bacterium; assembly: GCA_028713145.1. GTDB lineage: Bacteria > Pseudomonadota > Gammaproteobacteria > Methylococcales > Methylomonadaceae > UBA10906. The sequence goes on along the minus strand of JAQTOT010000090.1, from coordinate 4,063 downwards.
TAATAACGTCCTTTGCCTCGATAGGCAATGACGACATATTGCCACGTTTTACGCGTTTTGAAGTAGTTACAGATGAAAGTGGAACACTTGAATTTTCGTCAGTGCTAGAGCAAAAAAAATGGCAATCCATTTCAGGCGAAATTTTTACAGGTGGTTATTCACACGCGACGCATTGGTTAAAATTAACGTTGACTGCGCCAGCAAATGAATCATTACTTTTAACCGTTATTCTGACGATGCTAGATGACGTGCGCTTATATGCCCCGACTGAATTAGTTGATGAAAATGCTCGCATCGCACCCACACTTACAACAGTTTCAAATTGGCATGTTTGGCAACAAGGTGATTTGTTTCCGTTTAATCAACGTGAAAAAAATTGGCGTGGTTTTAGTTTTGCGCTACGAGCGCATGATAAAGAACCACATACCGTCTATTTGCGTGTGAAATCCACAAGCGCACATTTAATTCACCCGCAACTTTGGCAAACTCAGCAATTTATCGACTATCAAAAAAACGAAATGCTGCTGTTTGGTTTTGTTTTAGGCACAATGGTCGTGTTTTTACTGCTTGCCTTGGTGCTGTATCGTGTAACGAAAAAAAGTTTGCAAAAGTATTATCTTGCCTTGATGGTACTGACAACGTGTCATCTGTTGGTCGTAAATGGTCTTGTTGCACAATGGTTTTTGACCGATTATCCAGCCGTTGCATCAAATTTAGTGGGCGTTATTGTCGGGTTGCTACAAATTCCCGCCTTCGGATTTCATCGAGAATTTTTGTTTGGAAAACTGAAACATTTATTTATCTATCGAGTGCAAAGCCTCATCATGTCTCTAGGCTTGATAACAGCAATTTTCTCCGCTTTGGGTAAATACGAAGTTGTCGCTGGAGGGTTTAATTTTCTTGTTTCCGCATCCATTTTTCTCGTTTTATTCATCATTCTCTTTATGCGATACAAAAGGAAATTATCGAATCAAATTTGTCTCATTTATTGCATTTTATTACCTGCGAATTTGATAACTTTATTTGTTTTATTAGGCTTTGGAACGACTGCACCTTGGCTGAGTATTTATGGCTCGCAAATTGGTTCACTCATGAATTTAAGCATTTTGGTCGTCATTACGCTCAATCATACTTATGAATCCATTAACAATAATCAACGCGCGATTTCACAGGCGCAACTCGATAGCAAAGCCGCGCAATCTCAACGTTATTGGATGGCAATGCTCACTCATGAAATTAAAACCCCGCTTTCTGTAATTAACGCGAGTTGTCAAAGTATGGAATTGCTAAAAATTGAACCAGCCATTCAAACACGCTTACACAAAATTAAACGTAACGTGATGCGAATTGATAACTTGGTGAAACATTTTTTAGGTAATGACGAAGTGCCTGCAAGATTACAGCATTTACAACGAACCAAAATTGACATCCAAAAATGGTTACTCGCGCAATTAAATTTATTTGACGAAGTCGCTCAAAAACGTTGGCATGTTAACGCAAACGTCCATTTTTTTGTCTTTGTTGATACCACTTTGCTTGCGATTGCACTTAATAATTTACTTACCAATTCTCTCAAATACAGTATGCAAAATACCGTCATTGAAATCGGCATAACACAACATAAACATCAACACAAAAACGGGGTTTTACTTTTTGTCAAAGATTACGGAATTCCAATTACTGACGAAAAACGCCAGCATTTGTTTGTACGTTTTCAATTAAATGAATATCAAGGAAATGGCGTGGGATTATGGGCATGTCAAGAAATTGCCCGCGCTCATGGTGGCGATGTTTGGCTTGACGATTCAAGAACCGATGGCAATACATTTAACATTTGGTTGCCAATGAAAAATGAGGAATTTAATGTTTAATTATCGTATTGCTTTAGTTGAAGATGATGTGGATTTAGCGGAAGAAATTTGTTTTCAATTGCAACATCATGGCATGAACGTGTCATCATTTGAAAACGGTAAAAAATTTGAAAGTTGGCTTAAAAAAAATCAATGTGATTTAGTTTTATTGGATTTAAATTTACCCGATGGTGACGGGTTAATGATTGCAAAAAATTTGTCACACCGCTCCGATTTACGAATTGTTATTTTGACAGCTCGAGTCATGACAGTAGATAGAATTGCAGGTTTTGAGGCTGGAGCGGATGCGTATTTACAAAAACCTGTTGATTTAGGCGAGTTGATTGCAGTCATAAAGCGTCTTCTACAACGTTTGCCAACACCGATGCAAAAATGGCAATTAAAAACCGAAATGACTCAAATAGTCTCGCCAAATGGTGAGGTGATTAAATTAACCAGCAATGAAAATCGTTTTTTACAATTATTAAAAAATGCACCAGAGCAATTTTTAACACGCAATGAACTTGAAAATGGTTTATGGGGATTAAGTGATTTACACACCACACGTCGCCTTGAAGTCTTAATTAGTCGATTACGACAAAAACTCGATTATAGATTGATTCAAACTAATTGGGGCGGCGGTTACAGTTTAAACGCATCGTTGGACTAAGATGCGTCGACAAATGGCAATGTTTTATCAATCTATATCACGAAGCAAAGCGAGCATATCATCGACCGACATTTTGCCGCTAAGTTCACCGCCTTCGAGCAAGCTATTAGCTAAATCACGTTTTTGATGATGTAACGCCACAATTTTGTCTTCAATGGTATCTTTTGCGACTAAACGATAAACCGTCACTGGGCGTTTTTGTCCCATTCGATGTGCGCGATCTGAAGCCTGATCTTCAACAGCTGGATTCCACCACGGATCCATGTGAATCACATAATCGGCAGCCGTCAAATTCAAGCCCGTGCCGCCAGCTTTTAAACTAATCAAAAACAAATCGCCTTCGCCCGCTTGAAACGCATTCATTCCTTTTTTACGTTGCGTAATCGGCGTTGAACCATCCAAATAATGATAAGAAATGCCCTTTTTATCGAGCAATTCTCGAATCAACGTCAAATGCCCAACAAATTGGCTAAACACTAACGCTTTGTGTTTATTATCAAGGAGCTCATCAACGAGTTCTTCAAAGGCTTCGAGTTTGGAACTCGTCAACGGGCTGTCTTCTAAAACCAAACGTGGATTACAACACGCTCGGCGCAATTTCATAATTTCAGCAAGCACTTGTAATTGTTGATTGCCGCCTTGTTTTTGCGATTCTTGCATCACTTTTAACGCATCGCGGCGCAATGCTTCATAAAACGCGCGTTCTTCACCGCTTAATTCAATGTGCAACGTCACTTCCGTGCGTGCGGGCAACTCGGTTAACACGTCATTTTTCAAACGACGTAACACAAATGGACGCAAGACTTTTTTCAACCGTTGCTGCGCGTTATGGTCGTGATTATTTTCAATCGGATTCGCGTAACGTTCATTAAATTTTGCAAGAGAACCGAGCAAACTCGGATTGATAAAATTAAACAAATTCCACAATTCACCCAAATGATTTTCAATCGGCGTGCCTGTCGTCACCATTTTAAAATCCGCTTTTAATGCCATCGCGGCTTTAGAGCGTTTTGTGGCTGTATTTTTGATAGCTTGCGCCTCGTCGGCAATTAAGGTGTGCCATTGCACTTCTTGTAAACGCTCACCTTCAGTTTGCAACAAGCCGTAACTGCAAATAATCAAATCAAATGCGCCTGCATTATCCAGCATGGTTTGACGATCGCCGTTGCCAAAAACCTGAACATTTAACGTCGGTGCAAAACGCATCGCTTCTTCTGCCCAATTGATACAAACCGAAGTCGGCGCAAGAATCAATGTCGCGCCATTTGGCGCACGCGATAAAATTAACGCAAGCGATTGAATCGTTTTTCCAAGTCCCATATCGTCGGCTAAACACGCACCTGCACCCCAATGTGCTAATCGACTCATCCAAACAAACCCTTCGTGTTGATAATCGCGCAATTCGCCTTGCAAGGTCGAAGGGACTTTGGGTTTTAAATCCGCTAATTCGTCTAATTTTTTAAGCTGTTCTTTCCACGGCTGACTGGCTTTGATTTCCATGCCATCTGTAATTTCGTCTAACGCTTGCGCGGCGAGCGCGTGA
>JAQTOT010000089.1 GCA_028713145.1 Methylococcales bacterium | reverse complement strand
TTCAAAACTGCATTTACCCGACGCGCAATCTGGTTCAATCACTGTTCCAGCCCGTAAATTTTTAGATATTTGCCGTTTATTGCCAGCAGGTTCTGAAATCAAATTCGAGCAAAACGACGACAAAGTTAAAATTACTTCAAACCGTTCACGCTTTTCGCTCAACTGTTTGCCAGCTGATAATTACCCCGAATTCGACGAAGGCGAACTCGATCACATTTTCGTTATCAACGCAGGACAACTCAAAAAAGCTCTCGATAAAACAACGTTCTGCATGGCAAACCAAGACGTGCGTTATTACTTGAACGGGATGCTTTTGCACATTTCAAACAGCCGCCTTGAAATCGTGGCATCTGACGGGCATCGTTTGGCGTTGTACGAAGACCAACTCGAAGTGCCAACAGGTTTTGAAGCGCGAATTATTTTGCCGCGCAAAGGCGTTTTAGAATTAAACAAACTCTTAGGCGACAGCGAAATTGAATTACGGGTTGAATTTTCAAGCAGCAGCATTCGGATTTTCATCAACGATATGATTTTTTCTGCAAAACTTGTTGATTCGAAATATCCCGATTTCAGCAAAGTTTTCCAACAATCGTTTTTCAACCCAATTCAAATCGAAAAAACCGCGCTTAAAAATTCCCTTACCCGCGTTGCCGTGCTTTCAAACGAAAAATTCAAAGGCGTAAATTTCGACATCACTAGCGAGAGTTTGAAAATGAGCGCACACAATCCTGAACACGATGAAGCCGAAGAAGAATTAGCAATTGTCTACGGTGATGAAGAATTATCGATTGCGTTTAACGCACAGTATTTGTCTGAAGCCGTATCGAATTTAGATGGCGATATTGCGTTAATTACCGTCGCAAATGATTCAAGCAGTTGTTTTATCAACGAACCCAATAATGAAAAATACAAATACGTTGTGATGGCAATGCGTCTTTAATCATCATTTCGCGTTATAATGCACGACCAAAAAATAATGCCCGACAACGGGCATTGTTGTTTTCAGATTATTAGCAACAGGAAAAACCACGCGCTATGAGCAATCCAAACCAACAATACGACAGCAGTAACATTCAAGTTCTCAAGGGCTTAGACGCAGTTCGCAAACGCCCAGGAATGTACATCGGCGACACGGACGATGGTTCAGGTTTGCATCACATGGTTTTTGAGGTTGTGGATAACTCGATTGACGAAGCGTTAGCGGGTTATTGCAAAGGCGTGAACGTAATTATTCACACTGACGGTTCTGTGAGCGTTTCAGACGATGGTCGCGGGATTCCTGTCGATATTCACGAAGAAGAAGGACGTTCTGCCGCTGAAGTTATCATGACGGTTTTACACGCAGGCGGAAAATTCGATGATAACGCTTACAAAGTTTCAGGCGGTTTGCATGGCGTAGGGGTTTCGGTTGTGAACGCACTTTCAGATGAATTGCATTTAGAAATTCGTAAAAACGGAAAACTCTACAAACAAACGTACAAAAATGGCGAGCCAGTAGCCCCTCTTGCCGAGTTTGGTGAAATTGAAGGTTCAGGTACCACTATTCGTTTTTTGCCCAGCACAGCGACATTTACGAACGTAGAATTTCATTACGACATTTTGGCAAAACGGTTGCGCGAATTATCGTTTTTGAATTCAGGCGTGCGAATTAGTTTGTTTGATGAACGTAGCGACAAAGAAGACGTTTTTGAATTTGAAGGCGGCATCAGCGCGTTTGTCACGCATTTAAACAAAAACAAAACGCCGTTATTCCCCGATGTTTTCTACTTTTCAGCGGAAAAAGAAGGCGTAACGGTTGAAGTTGCGATGCAGTGGAACGATTCGTATCAAGAAAACGTTTTTTGTTACACCAACAACATTCCACAACGCGACGGTGGCACGCATTTAGCGGGTTTTCGTGGGGCATTGACGCGCACAATCAATCAATACATCGAAACCAACGGTTTAGCGAAAAAAGAAAAAGTTGCCACCACAGGCGACGATGCGCGAGAAGGATTGACAGCGGTTTTATCCGTGAAAGTGCCAGACCCGAAATTCTCTTCGCAAACCAAAGACAAACTCGTTTCATCGGAAGTTAAACCGCTGGTTGAATCGACGATGAACGAAAAATTACAAGAATTTTTGTTAGAAAAACCGCAAATTGCAAAATTGATTGTCGGCAAAATTATCGATGCTGCCAGAGCGCGTGATGCAGCACGTCGAGCGCGTGAAATGACACGTCGTAAAACGACATTAGACATTGCTGGATTGCCTGGGAAACTTGCTGATTGCCAAGAAAAAGACCCCGCGTTGTCAGAATTATTTTTAGTCGAAGGGGATTCGGCGGGCGGCTCGGCAAAACAAGGTCGTGACCGCAGAACACAAGCAATTTTGCCGCTTAAAGGGAAAATCTTAAACGTCGAAAAAGCGCGTTTTGACAAAATGATTTCGTCCGAAGAAGTCGGTACGTTGATTACGGCGTTAGGTTGTGGCATCGGAAAAGACGAATACAACATCGAAAAATTACGTTATCACCGCATCATCATCATGACCGACGCGGACGTTGACGGTTCACATATTCGGACATTATTGCTAACGTTTTTCTATCGCCAATTGCCTGAAATTGTTGAAAAAGGTTACATCTATATCGCGCAACCACCGCTTTACAAAGTCAAAAAAGGCAAACAAGAACATTACGTCAAAGACGATGCCGAATTGAACAGTTATTTGATTCAGCTCGCACTCGAAAAAGCACAATTGATTACCGAACCGTCTGCGCCTGCAATTCAAGGGCAAGGCTTGGAAAAATTAGCCAAAGCATTTTTAGACGTGAACGCGATTATTCAACGTTTGGCGCGACGTTATGACGATGTATTTTTAGACCAATTTTGCTACATTCAACCGTTGACGGACGAAACAAAATCGTCGGCAGAATCGATGCAAGCATGGCTTGATAACATTCATGCTCGGTTGACCGAAGCAGGTGGTTTAGCGGAATTTAACAGTGAGTTAGAGTATCACACCGCGCATGATTTCAAAATTACGGTGACGAAACGCAGACACGGCACGAGCAAAGTTTTTGTATTGCCGATGGCGTTTTTCAACAGCACGGATTATCACAAAATTTCGACTTATGCACACGAAACAGCGGGCATGTTTAACGCTGAATCCGTGATGCAAATGGGCGAACGTCAACAACCTGTTGAGAATTTCAAACAAGCGTTTGAGTGGATGATGCGCGAAATCAAAAAAGGGCAAACCATTCAACGCTACAAAGGTTTAGGTGAGATGAATCCTGAGCAATTATGGGAAACAACGCTGGATAGCAATAACCGCCGTTTGTTACAAGTTCGCATTGAAGATGCGATTGCCGCTGATGAAATTTTCACCACGTTAATGGGCGATGTCGTCGAACCGCGCCGCGATTTCATTGTCAAAAATGCGTTAGACGTATCGAATTTGGACGTATAAAAATGCTTGCTTATCCTGCCATTGACCCTGTTGCTGTTTCGATTGGTGCTGTAAAAATTCACTGGTACGGCATTATGTACCTGATTGGTTTTGCGGCGGTTTATTTGCTTGGGCAATATCGCGCAAAACAAGCGTGGTCGCCAATTAAACCCGAAGCCATTGAAGATTTAGTGACTTGGGGCGCGATGGGTGTGATTTTAGGCGGACGAATTGGCTACATTTTGTTTTATAACTTCGGGCAATTTTTAGAAAATCCGTTGATTTTGTTTAAAATTTGGCAAGGCGGAATGTCTTTTCATGGCGGGATGCTCGGTGTTTTTGCGGCAATGGCGTGGTTTGCCAAAAAGCAAAATTGCACGCTTTTTCAACTCACAGATTTAATTGCGCCGATTGCGCCGATTGGGCTAGGTGCTGGACGTTTAGGGAATTTCATCAATTCCGAACTGTGGGGCAGACCAACAGACGTGCCGTGGGCAATGATTTTCCCCAATGGCGGCGATGTGGCGCGGCATCCGTCACAGCTTTACGAAGCATTTTTGGAAGGCTTTGTGTTGTTTGTGATTGTGTGGCTTTACACGCAAAAACCACGTCCCACCATGGCGGCAACAGGTTTAGCGGTGATGTGTTACGGCTGTTTTCGATTTTTCGTTGAATTTTACCGTTTGCCTGACGCGCATTTGGGGTATCTAGCACTCGATTGGGTGACGATGGGGCAAATTTTGTCCACGCCGATGATTGTGATTGGGGCTGGTTTAATGGTTTTTGCATACAAAAAACATGAAAAATTATCTTGAACTTTTAGACAAATTGCTCACCGAAGGCACGCAAAAAGGCGACCGAACGGGAAACGGTACGTTATCGATTTTTGGGTATCAAATGCGTTTTGATTTAGCGGCAGGTTTTCCGCTTATTACCACCAAAAAAGTGCATTTGAAATCGATTATTCATGAATTACTTTGGTTTTTGAATGGCGATACGAATAACAATTTGCTGGAAGAAAAGGGCGTTTCAATTTGGCGAGAATGGAGTGACGAAAACGGCAAATTAGGTGCGATTTATGGCAAACAATGGCGTTCATGGGAAACACCCAATGGCGAAACCATTGACCAAATCTCACAAGTTATCGAGCAGTTAAAAACCAATCCAAACAGCCGTCGAATTATCGTTTCAGCGTGGAATGTTGCGGATTTGCCTGACGAAAAAATCAGCCCTCAAGAAAATGTCAAAAATGGAAAAATGGCTCTTGCGCCATGTCATGCGTTTTTTCAGTTTTACGTTGCGAATAACAAACTTTCTTGCCAACTTTATCAGCGCAGTTGCGATACGTTTATCGGCGTGCCATTTAACATTGCTAGCTACGCGTTATTGACGATGATAGTTGCCCAACAATGTGATTTAGAATTGGGCGAATTTGTTTGGACGGGCGGCGATGTGCATTTGTATTTGAATCATCTTGATCAGGCAAAAACGCAATTACAACGCACGCCTCGCATGTTGCCAACCATGAAAATTAAGCGCAAACCTGCTTCGATTTTTGATTACAGCTACGATGATTTTGAACTAATTGGCTACGATGCCGATACGCACATATCCGCCCCGATTGCTATTTGAGATAGAGCCGTGACCACTTCAACTTTGCACTGTGTTTGTACTTTTTCACTGTTACTTTTGCTCGCAGGTTGTGCGTCTGAGCCAGTCATCCGTCCAAGCAAACCACAACCTACCGACACAGGACGATTGCCGACGTATGTTGAACCACGTCCGTTAGTTGGCATTTACGCAAATCAAGCAGGTGTGCGCGAATTTATTCAACACATGGTGCATGATTACGGTTTTTCAGAAGATTATTTGAATGGCTTGTTTTCGCAAGCAAACAAATTGGATTCTGTTTTGCGTTTGGAAGTTGACCCATTTGTGCCACCCAAACCGAAATACACTGGGCCGCCGCTCCCACCTTCTGCGCCACAAAAACCAAAACCTACGCTGGGTTGGTCAAGTTATCGCAAACAATTTTTGGATGACGCGCACATTAACAACGGTGTGATTTTTTGGCGACAAAATGCCGAAGCTCTGCAACGTGCCGCGCAAACGTATCATGTTGACCCTGAATATATCGTTGGCATTATTGGCGTGGAAACCTATTTTGGGCGAAATGTTGGCAAAACCAACACGTTTGACGCGTTAAGCACATTGTCATTTTTTACCATTCGACGTGCGGAATACTTCACCAAAGAACTCGAAAATTTTTTGTTGATGACAAAAGAAGAAAATTTAAATCCGCGTTCAGTCATTGGTTCGTGGGCAGGTGCGTTAGGTTTAGGGCAATTTATGCCGAAAAGTTTTCGTAAACTCGCCGTGGATTTTAACGGTGATGGCAAACGTGATTTGTGGAATTCGGAAGATGCGATTGGTAGCGTTGCACATTATTTTAGTAATTCGGGCTGGAAATTTAACCAACTCGTCACCACGCCCATTAACGGCGATATTGATAACGAATACATCATTTTAGGTACAGACAGCGGAAATCAATTTTGGGCAATCGGTAGTAATTTTAATTGCATTAAAAAATATAACAGCAGCAATAAATACGCGATGGCGGTTCATCAATTAGGGCAATCGATAAAGCAGCGTTATTTGATGATGAAATAATTTTTACCTATAAAAAAGCCGCTTTTACACAAAATGTAACAGCGGCTTTTTTTGCTGAAAAATAAAAATTTTATTTTTCAAGCAATGACAACTTACCTTCTTTGCCATTCCATTCGTCAGCATCGGGCAACGCATCTTGAACAGACGTAATTAATGGCCATTTTTTAGCAAGTTCAGCATTTAATTCTGCGAAGACTTCTTGACCTTCTGGCAATTCATCTACTGAGTGAATCGCGTTTGCAGGGCATTCAGGCTCACACAATGTGCAATCAATACATTCATCAGGGTCGATAACTAAAAAGTTTGGACCTTCATGAAAGCAATCCACAGGGCAAACGTCAACGCAATCGGTAAATTTACATTTAATGCAGTTTTCGGTAACAACAAAAGCCATAATCTAAAGTCTCAAAAGTTAAGAAAGGATTTATTTGAACGCGCATTTTAGCAGAAAGTTACTGCTTGCTAAACAAATGGGGGGGCTGAGGAGCTTTTTGTTGCAAACAATGGTATGCCGCGTTTTCGTATTTAATCGTGAGTGACTGTGAACCTTGATGTTCGGTCAAGAATTTTTCGGCTTCAATGGCGGTTAAATCTTTCATTAAATAAGTGGCAACACATTCACACGCCTTAGCAACGCGCGGTTTGTCGTAGTCTGGATTGTTCGACGTTTTTAATTCGCGAGCAACGCATTGCTTTGCAAACTCGTCTTCAAATTTTTGTTTGTCGCTGGCACTGACTTTCGTTCCAAGTAATGTATGACTAATTGGCTCTTCTGTTACGCCATTTGTTTGCGCTTTAGTTTTCGATTCAGGTTTATCATCTGAGCAGCCGACAATTGCAAGCACGCTTAACATCAGAAATAATTTTGTAATAGTTTGTTTTTTCATAAAATTGAACGTGAAAATTGATAAAATGGCATTATGCTAGAGAATTATAAAAAAAAGCAACGCACTCTATGAATCCAATCACTCAATCGCCGTATAAAGAAGCTCTTGAGGCTTTTTTAAAATACTGCCATCGCAAAACCTATCAAAGTAAAGTCGATATTATCAAAATTGGTGATATTGGCGATCGATTGTTTTTTGTCATTGATGGTTCACTCGCTGTTTGTGCCGAAAATGAAGAAAGTGACAATGGACACGAGTTGATTTTGGCATATTTAGGTAAACATGAATTCATTGGCGAAATTGGCATTTTTAAAGGTGCAGAAGTTCGCAAAGTCAATGTGCGAACCCGCGAAACATGCGTGTTAGCGGAAATTAGCTATGTTCGACTAAAACAAGTGTTATGCAACGAATTGTTACCTTTTGCGCCCGATATTTTGTATTTAATCGGTGATCAACTCGCAGGGCGATTACTCGCAACTAGCCGAAAATTATGTGAGTTAGCCTTCATTGATGTAGAAGGACGAATTGCTCACGCGCTGCTTGATTTGTGTAAATCGACTGATGCCATAACGCATCCAGATGGAATGCAATTACATATTTCACGACAAGAACTTGGACGAATCGTTGGCTGTTCACGCGAAATGGCTGGGCGCGTTTTAAAAGAACTTGAACTCAAAGGTGTTATAGCCTCACATGGGAAAACCATTGTGGTTTATAACACCCGTTAGATTTACTTCATTGCACAAGACCGTATGACTACTGATTTTATCGACGATTTTACTTACGAGCATTCTTTTACGACGGCAAAAGAAGATGCCGATAAACACGCTCAAGCCGCTACATTAAAACAAACGTTACAAATGCAATCGCCATTAAAACAAACGTTACAAATGCAATCGCCCGCTTATCGCCTTGCGTATCATGATTTTGATTTTATGATTCGAGACGAATTGCGTCCTGTACGTTTACAGCTTGAATTATTAAAAGCCGAACTTGCTTTAAATGAACACAAAATTGAATCCACCGTGGTTATTTTTGGTAGCGCAAGAACGTCACCGCAAAATGATTATTACGCACAAGCACGAGAACTTGGCGGGTTAATTGCCAAAAATAATCCTGCTTTTGCCGTGGTAACAGGCGGCGGTGGAGGGGTGATGGAAGCGGCAAATCGTGGTGCGTTTGAAAATGGTGGCAAAAGCATTGGTTTTAACATTGCATTGCCACATGAACAAATTCCCAATTCTTACATTACGCCCGATTTATGTTTTCAATTTCATTATTTTGCCGTGCGAAAAATGCACTTGCTCATGCGTGCGAAAGCGTTGGTGGCGTTTCCTGGCGGTTTTGGCACGTTAGACGAATTATTTGAAGCCCTCACGCTGGTTCAAACCAAAAAAATGCGCCGCATTCCTATTATTTTGTTTGGTAAAAATTACTGGAATCGAATTGTAAATTTTGACGCGCTAGTTGAAGAAGGTGCAATTTGTGCCGACGATTTAACGCTCATTCAATACGCTCAGACCGCGCAAGAGGCGTGGGATTTGATTGCAACAACTCATCATTGTTAACACTTTTTTCAAAAAATCATGACGATTATTCAAAAACGCCTTTCTGAAGTTTTCCCGACGTTATCTTATCTTGAACAAAATCTTTTGCTCGTTTTAGCGGTGACTTATTCGCCGATAGGTCAAATGAATTTAACGAATTTGTTAAAACAAACAGGTTTTGATTTAGAAACTCAAAAAGCAGTGAATCAAGATTTTAAAGAACGTTTTGTGAAAATGGGTTTTTTGATTGCGACAAATGAAGGCTGGAATTGTCCGCCTGAAATTGCAAATATGTTAATGCGTCATGCCATTTCTCGTCCTTGGTTTAATAAACTCACGCAACTCATTATTATGGAACGTGAGCCAACTTACGGAACAGCTAGGCAGATTTATTTCAATCAAATCAAAAGACTACGGTTGTTTTTATATCAAGGTAACGAAACAGGTTTTGAAGCAAATCTTGTTTCGCTTTATAACAATTCAACCGATTACTTTGATAAAGCAATGCTTGATTTGTTTTTTGAAAATTTCAATAAAGAATGGTTCATGTCATTGCCTCAAGGCATTCGTTTTCCCATTTTGAAATACACCATTTGGAGCGATTATTTTTCGTTTGATCCGAATTCAATTTCAAATAAATACAAAATAATTGAATTACTCGAAGAATCATTTGGCAGTGTGAAAAATAGCCATGATGAAATAACGCATCTTGTTTTAGAACAACGTTTATTTCGAGGAAATGATAAATATGCAGCGCGTTGGTTAGAAAACGATTATTCGGCGCAAGGCTTACAATTAAGTGCCATGCTCGCCATTTTGCAAAATCGTTACGATAACGCGCTCGAATTATTTACAGAAGCATTAAGACTGATTCGTAAAGGAAATAAAAAAAATGCTACGTTTGGTGGTTTTTATGATTTTTTCTATGGGTTAATGTTGTTTAGAACGCGCACATTACCCAATTTGTCTGTGATGGATGCGTATTTGCAAATTTGTTTGAAAAAGTCACAGGGACAAGAAGGATTAACGATTCTACTGCATGATGCGCTGGAAATTTATCAAGGCAAAAAACCATTTACTCAAAGTACATTCGTTCATCACAATGCGGCGCGATTGCCTTACGCAAGTTTAGTGCAATTACTGCTGCGCTATTGGTTTGATGAAACGGAAAATTAATCTGAGCCATCCAATCAAGCGACTTATTTCGCACCACTGGCGAATTATTGCCAAGTGGCAAATGAATTAAATAATGTTTGGTTCGTTGGCATTGGAACAGCGTTATTAAAACGTTTCAATTACGCTCATAAAGCCTGTGACAAGCTTGCGGCAAAATACGCGACTTTACCTTTCACAGAATTGCTCGAGGCAATGCCAAAAACGGCGGCATGGGAACGTGCGCTTGAAGCCTTGTCACAAATTAACACGCTCAAAACAGCGACAATTGACACGGAACAATCTGAGTCACGCATGGTTTGGACGTTAAGTTTAGAGCGAGACGAATTTTCGTTAGAACCCAAAGAACAAAAATTGGGTAAAAACGGCAATTGGTCAAAAGGACGAAATATCGCACTCAAGCGTTTGCACAGTGAATTAAATTCGTTTTCTTATTTAACAGAGCAAGACATTCGAATTTGTAAAAAAATCAAAAAATCATCCCAATCTAATGACTATTACTACGGTTATGTTGAAACGTATAGCGTTCCAGAAGAAGCCTTATTTGAAGCTATTGGGCATCCGCTGATTTTTTGGGCAAATCAAGTCCAATACAATTCGCCCATTGATATTCAAGCTGCTGAACCACAACTTTTAGTGCAAGAAGAAGGCGAGCAATTATTACTGATGTTGCAGCCACAAATTACGCCATCAGCACAAATGGCAGTTCAAAAAACAGCAAATGGCATTTTGCTTTACAAAATCAACGAGCAACATCGCCAAGTTGCACAAACATTGGGGATGGGCGGTCTAAAAATTCCCGTTAGCGCACGGCAAAAAGTGATGGATTCGATTTCAGCAATCGCGTCAACGCTTACTGTGCAATCGAATATGGTCGGTCTTGCAACGCAAGCTACAAATGTACCTGTTGATGAACGCTTGCATTTGCATTTGCAGCCGTTAGGGCAGGGGCTACAAATTGAGGTTTTTGTGCAGCCGTTTTTTGACGGTGGCCCGCTTTATAAACCTGCAACAGGTGGCACAACGGTTTTAGCCGAAATTGACGGCAAACAATTACAAACCACACGCGATTTTGAATTAGAAAAAAAATACGTTCATCAATTACTTGAAAGCTGCCCATTACTTGAACCTGAAGTTTCATTGAAATGGTCGCTTGAAAATGCAGATTCAGCGTTAGAAACCTTGTTAAATTTACAAGCGTTAGGCGAATTCGTTTTGCTCGAATGGCCAAAAGGTAAAAAAATTCGTCTCAGTCGTGAAATGGGGTTATCGCAAACACGCTTTGCCGTTCGTAGTCATCAAAATTGGTTTAGCGTCGAAGGAGATTTGCAAATTGATGACGGGCAAGTGCTGGATATGCAGCGTTTGATGAATTTACTCGGGGATTCATCAAGCCGTTTTCTGCAACTCGAAGACGGGCAAATTATCGCGCTAACCAAAGAATTACGCCAAAAATTAGACGATTTGCGTGGCGTGGGTGAAGTGGTTGAGGACAAAGTGCAATTTCACGCGCTCGCCGCGCAAGCGGTAGACGAAATTACAGA
>JAQTOT010000088.1 GCA_028713145.1 Methylococcales bacterium | reverse complement strand
CAGTGTGACTTCCATAACGATACTCCATATTTCGTACCTCAAAATACGGATTTTAATACGAAGGAAAATTGATGATAAATCTGACCGACTAAAGTCGGTGGCTTTAACCTTCAAGTGGAAGTAAATTTTCGGGTACATTTTAATTCTACACTTTGATACATAAAATTCGTTTCAAAGTATGCCCGATTTCAAATAAATCATCTTTATTTTGCAGTTTTCTTCGGCAAATTCACCTCCGCTAATCATCCATATTTGATTAAACACAAAACTATTGCGTGAGAAAGCGGTGAATAACGATTTTTTTGATAGAATTCACGCCCGTACACTTTTTAATTACTTTTAACTTAACAAGAAATGACTGAACAAAATTATAATTTAGCGTTTGTTTTTCCTGGTCAAGGCTCGCAATCTGTGGGAATGCTTGATGATTTAGCTGCAACCTATCCTGAAGTAAAACAAACCTTTGAACGTGCGTCGGATGCGTTAGGCAAAGATTTGTGGGCGTTGATTTCTGATGAATCGCTTGCATCTGAACTTAATCAAACACATAACACGCAACCTGCGATGCTGGCTACTGGCGTTGCAGTTTGGAACGTGTGGATAAAACACAGTTCGATTCGCCCCGCGTGGATGGCTGGACACAGCTTAGGCGAATACAGCGCGTTGGTTTGCTCAGGCGCGTTGAATTTTGAAGACGCAGTAAAACTCGTCGCCTTACGCGGTGAATTGATGCAACAAGCTGTTCCTGAAGGTGTTGGCGCGATGGCGGCAGTTTTAGGTTTAGAAGATCACGACGTGGTTAAAATTTGCGCGGAAGCAGAGCAGGGCGAAGTGGTTTCAGCGGTGAATTTTAACTCGCAAGGTCAAGTTGTGATTGCAGGTCACAAAGCTGCTGTTGAACGTGCTATGGCAGGTGCAAAAGAAGCAGGCGCAAAACGCGCATTATTATTGCCTGTAAGCGTACCGTCACATTGTGCGTTAATGTTACCAGCGGCAGAAAAGTTAGCAGAAACGCTCGAAACCATCACAATTAACCCGCCTGATACAACGCTCATTCACAACGTTGACGTGTTGTCGCACCGTGCGCCTGAATTGATTCGCCACGCACTCAAAGAACAACTTTATAAACCTGTGCGTTGGGTGGATTCGATTAAATTTATGTCTGACCAAGGCGTGACACAATTTGTAGAATGCGGCGCGGGGAAAGTGTTAATCGGTTTAAATAAACGTATTGCCAAAGATGCACAGCATTTCGCGCTTTACGACACAAAAACAATGAATGAAGTAATGGAGCAACTCAATGACTAAAAGAATCGCTTTAGTAACAGGCGCAAGTCGCGGTATCGGTCGCGCAATCGCTGAAAGATTGGCAGAAGATGGATTTTTCGTTTTAGGTACCGCAACTTCTGATAATGGTGCGGCGGCAATTTCGACCTATTTGGGCGAAAACGGCAAAGGGTTAACGCTTGACGTTTCAAATGCCGAATCGGTTGAAACTGTGATGAAAGCCATTTCAGATGAATTCGGCACTCCGCACGTTTTGGTCAATAACGCAGGCATTACCCGCGATAATTTGCTAATGCGTATGAAAGATGATGAATGGGACGACATTATTTCTACCAATTTAACGTCAGTTTTCCGCATGAGCAAAGCGGTTTTGCGCGGCATGATGAAAGCGAAAACTGGGCGCATTATTAACATTTCGTCAGTTGTCGGTTCAACTGGCAACGCGGGGCAAGCGAATTACGCGGCGGCAAAAGCAGGCATGATTGGTTTTACCAAATCGATGGCAAAAGAAGTCGGCTCACGCAATATCACCGTGAACACAGTTGCACCAGGTTTTATTGACACGGATATGACTAAAGAACTTTGCGACGACATTAAAAATAATTTACTCGCGGCAATTCCGTTAGCGCGTTTGGGCGATGCAAAAGAAATCGCGCACGCGGTGAGCTTTTTAGCTTCTGACGGCGCAGCTTATATTACGGGCGAAACCTTGCACGTTAATGGTGGGATGTTCATGCCATAAAACGTTTTGTAAGGGGCGAGGGCGAATTTAGAACTCGCCCCCTACATATTTTTGAAAATAGGGGACTTGAAATGATGGCGGCTGAACTTTTTACCGATTTTGACAAAATGATTGCCTTGGCAATGACGATTGTTATTTGCCTAAAATATGCTTTATATCCACATACATAATGAGCTAGCAAAATGATTTTTATGCAAAAGTTATTTTCTTTTGTTGTGATGGGAATGGCATTGCAGCTGTCGGGATGTTCTACTTCAAGCAGCAAAAAAGATTATGGTAATAGCATGCAAAGTGTCGGCGGTAAAGCACAAGAATTGGGCGACCGTTGGGCGGAAGGTGGTGATTTGATTGAAGAAGGCAATAAACTAATTAAACAAAGTCAGCTTGATAGAGTAAAAGGCGAAAACATGGTGAAAAAAGGTCTTCAAATTCAAGCTGAAAGCGAAAAGATTTTTAAGGAAACGTATCAACGTGTTTATCAAAATGCACCAAATAAACAAGAAGAGTTAAACAGACCCGAATTCGCTCGTTGAGTTTTACAAGACTTTTTCCAAATACTGCACCATCAATTGCAACGTGCGATTACCGCGATAATGATTTATATCTAATTTATAAGCGAGTAGCACGCGGCGCATACCTTGCCACATTTCAGGTTTATCCACATTAAACGCAATCGCGTCGTGTTCATGTCCTGCCGCGCTGGTTCGTACCAACAATTTCAAATGCGAGTCTTTTAAAATTCGCACATTCACCACTTCAAATACGCCGTGAAAAATCGGTTCTGGGAAATGTTGTCCCCATGTGGTGATGTTTTGCAGCGTATCGACAAATTCTAAACTCAATTCTGTATCACTTAATTCACCATCAGAAAGAATTTTTTGCTGCAAATCCAGTTGCGACAATCGTCGTCCAACCATTTCGTCAAACGCGATCGTAAAAAGTGGCAAATTGTGTGTGTGCAAACTCAAGCCTGCTGCCATCGCATGACCGCCAAATTGCAAAATTAACTGGGGTTGCTCGGTTGCAATATCACTAAGTACGTCACGCAAATGTACGCCTTCAATTGAACGTCCCGAACCTTTCAGTAAATCGTGACCTGCTGGCGCAAATGTAATAACTGGGCGATGCAAACGGTCTTTAATGCGTGCCGCTAAAATGCCAATCACGCCTTGATGCCAATTTTCATCAAACAAACATACGCCCCATTTTTCATGTGGTTTATCGAGCGCATAAGTGTCGTTGAGCAAATTCATGGCTTCTTGTTTCATGGTATTTTCGATTTCGCGCCGCGCGGTATTGAGCGAATCTAAATGCGTTGCCATTTGCCGCGCGACAGCAAAATCATTTTCGAGCAAGCAATTTATACCCAGCGACATATCTTTAATGCGTCCCGCTGCATTCAAACGCGGCGCAACTGAAAAACCAAAATCACTGGCGTGCATCGTAGTTGGATTTTTTCCTGCAACTTCGATTAACGCCAAAATCCCAGCATGACCTTTTCCACTCCGAATTCGACGTAATCCTTGATGCACTAAAGCGCGATTAACTTTATCTAGTGCAACCACGTCGGCCACTGTGCCAAGTGCAACGTAATCGAGCAGTTGCGCTAAATTTGGTTCAGGAATTTGCTGATTTTCAAACCACGCTATTTCGCGCAATCGTTTTCGTAATGCAGACAAAACGTAAAAAATCACGCCCACGCCAGCAATCGATTTGCTGGGGAAATCATCATTTTTCAAATTTGGATTAACGATGGCATCGGCTGCGGGCAAGGTTTTAGCGGGCAAATGATGATCGGTAATTAACACTGTCATCCCTCGCGCTTTGGCTTCTAAAACACCTTCATGACTGCTAATGCCGTTATCAACAGTGATTAAAACTTGGGCGTTTTTTTTCTCTGCGAGTTCTACAATTTCAGGTGTTAAGCCGTAAGCGTGTTCAAAACGATTTGGCACAACAAAATCAACATTTTTTGCTCCCAATAAATACAATCCTTTGACCGCTACTGCACAACTTGTTGCACCATCAGCATCGATGTCGGCGACGATGCAAATATTTTTTTGCTGTTCTAACGCGGCAACTAATTGCGTCACCATCAATTCCATATTTGACAACAGAAATGGTGACGGCAACATGGTTAAACTACGATCCAATTGCTCATTGGTTGTAATTCCTCGTGCTAAAAAAATGCGTTTTAAAACAGGCGATAAATCAGAAAAATCTTCGCTTTGCTCTAAAACAGGACGTGGCACGATGCTTTTTTTTACGCCTTGATAGAAAAGTGGTGTCATCGTGGGAATCTCGAAATAAAGAAAGATTTTTTTGTGAATTTAAAGCACCTCCCCCTGCGGCTATCGCCGCTCCCCCTCCAAAGGGGGAAAAGATAAAAATCAAAAGCTCTTGTTTTTTAATCTTTAGCCCCCTTTGGAGGGGGCAGCCTGAAAGGCTGGGGGAGGTGCTTTATCAGTAATTAAAGCAAAAGGGCAAACACGATGATTTGCCCCTTTTAAGAAGTGATTATTTAACAACCTCTTTCCAATTCAACTGACCTTTTGAACCAACAGTGCCACTTGAGAAACATTGGTTTGAGTTCAGAATCGTTGCTCCCGTGAGAGTTGCATTTTCAACAGTACCAAACGTTTTTAAACCAGTAGTATCCATCGTACCACTTGCGATAACACCAACAGTACATGGTGTGTGGGTACTATCAAGACTTCGATCGCAACCAACCACTGAAACGCCATTTACTGTTGTAATTGTTGCACCTGAAATGGTTGCATTTGTTAACGTTCCTTGCGCTCTACGACCTTTGGTGAGTACGCTTGTGTTATGCGTTATTGCATCAGCAAACTGCCCATTCGTGATACTTCCTCTTACAGGATTTCCTGCTGCATCAGAACCTGCTGTAATCATGCCATTAGTAATGGTGGCGTTAATTACCGTCACGCCGTCTTTTTTGAAAGACGTAGGATGCGTTACGCCGCCTGTTAAGGCAATACCGCGATTACTGTTGTCAGTAACGTTCCCCGCTGCATCAACATAATCGTTAGCAATATCAACAAACGCTCCTGTTAACGTTGCTCCCGTAATTGTTTTACCGACACAATAACCTTGCTCACACGAATTATCGTTATCGTCATAACTTCCCGCTGTGAGAGTGCCATACATCACTTGCATCCCAACTAACGCATTTGATTCAAATATGCCACCGATTGTTTCGGCGTTGGCAATTCGCGCCCGTTTAATTGTGATGCCGCTCATCGATTCGCCATAACTTCTTTTACCACCGTCTTCGCAATAACCTAAATCTGCTGGTGGTTTAATAGCTTCTTCTACTTTGCTAGTGGGTTGACTGGGAAATGTTTCTTCTTTGTTTTTATCAGGTAATTGAGATGTACAATTTCCCGCTGCATTGGTAGTTGGGCATACAGGGACATTACATTCGCCTGTATAATTTGGAACAGAAATCGTTGTTGGACATTGGGTTGTCGTGCCATTTATGCAGCATGAACCGCCCGTAATAGTTAATTCGCCATCAGTGAGGTCAGTTTTTGAACCGCGTTTTGCATCGACATCAAAAGTTCCAGCAAAACGTTCTGACAATGTGTTCGACAATGTAAACGTCCAGTTGATACCGCTAACCAATAGCACACCTTTTACGTCACTATGATCAGCGTTGTGTATTTTGACACTAAAAGTATCATTATCGGCTAAAGGAATATCACCCACGGTGCCAGCAACAACGATACTTGGCTCTTTTATGTTATGACTTGCCGAAGGTGTAACCGTTGGTCTAAGGCTTGGCTCAGAACAATCACCTGTTGTTGCGCTAACAATTTTAGGTGAAGTACAGTCCGTAATCGTGATTGTTCCCGTGCCTGTCAAATCGCCTCGAATTGCTTCAACAGAATGCGCCCCTTTGCTTAACGCATTTGCAACAGGAATAGCTACCGACCATGTTGTGTCGGTGTTTGAAATGGTTGGTGTGAATGATATTCCATCAACTTTTACCGTAAATGTTTCGTTTGTGGCTAACATCGACGTGCCAACGGTTCCCGTAATTGTTGGTGTGGTATCAGGTGTAGAATCTGAATTCACCGTTGGCAAGAATGTTTTTGCAACACACGCACCATTTATTGCCGTTTCCGTACCCAAACAAACAAGGTTAATCACTAATTCCCCTGAAGTGACATCTTTTGCCGAAGTATTCCGAGCTGCGTCAACATCATACGTTCCCGCAGAAATCGCTTTATTATTCGGAACCGTCAACGTCCAATTCATACCTAAAACTTTTAATTCCGTTTCAGGTGTTGCATGAGTATAAATTTGTGCAGGGGTTGTTTTAATTGTCACTGAAAATGTTTCAGTTGACCCTAATGCGACTTCACCAACCGTACCTTTAATTACAGGTGCAATCGCGCCATTGCCATTTAAAGTTTGAGAAATAACCGTTGGAATTGGAGCAATGCACGCTGTTTTTGCGCTATTTACGACTTTTGGCAAGGCACAAGGCGTAATCGTTAATTGCCCCGTTCCTGTTGTGGTATCAGGAGCTGAACCTTTTGTTGCAACGACAGGATACGCCGTTGCACTACCTGGAATTTCAACAAGAATGGTTAATGTCCAACTCGTGCCGCTTACAACTAGATTGGCATCAATGCCGTTGGTGTACGTTTTGCCATTAACTGAAACCATAAAGGCTTCGCCTGTTTCCAACGCTACTGAACCAACCGTTCCTTTAATAACAGGCGTTGTATCAAACGTGGTTTGTGATTCAACCGTTGGCGGTGCAATAGCTGTTACGACTAATTCGTCTTTTGTGCTATCAACTAAGCTACCGTGTGCGGCATCTCCTTCAGCCACAACGTCATACGTTCCCACAGGCAAAACAATCGGGGTATAAGTCCACGTTGTACCTGTAATAGTTGCCGCGCCTGTTGCTTTGGAAATACCCGAGGAATCTTTCACCGTAATTGTCAATGCGGTACTTGAACCTACTGAACCCGTTAAAGGAACAGCAACTTTTTCAGTGGTTGTTTTCTTCTCAACGGTTGGAATGACGCTCGTCGTCACGGTTAATGTTCCCGTATTCGTTAAACTGCCATGTGCTGCATCGCCAATTGCCACAATGCTATACGTTCCAGCTGGTAATGCTTTTGGCATCATAAACGACCACGTTGAACCGATAATTGTGGCGGTACCAGAATCTTGAATTGCGCCAGCAGAATTCTTAATTTGAATTTGAAGTGAACTGCTTGAGCCTGCAGTCCCGTCAAGCAAAATGGCGACTTTGTCAGTTGTTTCTTTATTTTCAACGGTAGGATTCACACTTGCTGTCACGGTTAACGTTCCCGTTGCCGTTCCACCATCACCTGTTACCGTCACTGGATACGTTCCCGCCGCAATAACAGGTGCAGTATAAGTCCACGTTCCGCCTTTAGGCACGGGCGAAATCGTTGCGTTAGAAACTGATGTACCTGCAATGGTAATCGTTAAAGTGGTACTTGTGCCTACGTTACCACTAAAACTTGCTGCAATTTTATCCGTCGTGGTGGGCGAATTCACGGTTGGCGGCGTATCACAACTGGTAGTTGTTGCTGGACACGCTTTGCTGCTTTCCCAAATTGAATCACCATGATGGGAAACATGGGTATCAACAGCACTTACGCTGATTGTGTTGATGTTAACCCCCGTCGTGCTACCAGGAGGAAAATGACAAATCGTAATTTTTTTACCGTCATAATCCGAATCAGCAGGGATATTTGTTAAAGGATTAGTAATTGGTGTACACGCCGTACCGCTGGTGACTGGTGTAACACAAGCTGTTCCTGCTGCATTTAAAATTTGAGGTGGAACACAGGCTAAAACTTCATCGGGGCATTTGCCATCGACAGCTTCTTGGTCGAATTCATGCGTGACGTGTGAATAATCCGTTGAAGCAAGAATGGATTTTGAATAGCTAACACCATCACCACTGTGACACCAGAGTGTGTCCGACGCAGCGGGGGTGACACAAGCGGTTCCCGTTCCATTTAAAACTTGGGGCGAAACACACGTTGGCGTAATAACTAATTCGTTGTTTGTTTGGTCAACTAATACACCGTTTCGTGTTGCAATGACTTCGTAAGCTAAGTTCGTAGATGTATTGACGGCTAATGGTGTTAAAAATTGAAGTGACCAAGTTGTACCAGTAATTACTAATTTTCCTGATGGTAGCGTTGGTGTTGTGTTTGTATAAGTCACTCCATTAACAACAACAGAAAATGTGTCTGAACCTGATAACGCACTACCGCTCAGACTTGCAGCTGAAATCGTGCCGCCGATTGTACCTGTGATAGTTGGTGTGGTGTTCGTTGTGGTGAGTAAATTAACGGTTGGAGCGGTAACTTCAATCTGGGTTCCTGGTGTATCAATAAAACTGTCTTGGACAAAAATTGCACCATAATAACGCTGACTGTTGTTAGTACATGAAGAATAACTGCCACTATCGTTAGGTACTTTTCCGTTAGCAAATTGTCCTAATTTAATTGTTAATGTGCTAATGGTTGCAAATTTTGCTTGAACACGGCTTTGGTCTTTGATGTACAAACCATTGTCACCAGTACAATCCGAACTAGAAAAGCGAATATTCGTACCACTTGGTGTTGCAATAACGTGTTTTGCTGTATTGGTTTTATTATCTGCGGAAACAAGGTAAGAAGAAAAACCACCATAAGCATTATATTCAGTGCTTTCCATGTCTAATGAGTTATTGTAGACATTTTTTAAAACTAAAGGCTTACCCGTTGTATCTTGAAAAGAAATAACAAATGTTGCGTAAGCCTCTTTGGTTTTATCTGCTGACCATTCTTGTGGCGCAAATATCGCCGCTTCTGGAACAACACCACCAAATGAAGTCGTGTAACTATTACCATCTGCTCTACCCCCACCACCTGATGGATTTGGCGCGGGGTCATCAAAAACTAATTTGGTCATATTTACTAGTTCGGTAATGGTAACAACCGCATTCACTTGAACACCATCAACCGTAATAACATTGGTATATTTATAAACATCACCCTGTGTAGCATTTGTAACGACCCCAGTCCCAGATACTTTAACAGGATTAGCAAAATTCAATAATTTCCCCTGCGTATCAAGCGAAGAAAATGTAGTTGCCGCTCCCGCATAATTCGGCAGAAAAAGGCTCATCAATAAAGTGATGAGGAAAAAAAATAGTTTCTTTTTGATGTTCATTTGACTCACCTTTTTTACTGCTTGAATTTCAACACGGCTTAGACCGTCTGGTATTTTACGCCTGCTATTTTTTCTTAACAAAAAATTCTGCTGTTTTTATCCAAAAACCGTGCAAAATTTTTTCTATGGCATAATACGCGCCGTTTCACTTACTTTTTTCACTTCAAATTATAAAAATAACGAGGACACACAATGAGTTTTTTCATTTCTGACGCATTAGCTGAAGGCGGCGCAGCTGCCGCACAACAACCAGGTTTAGAAGGAATGTTATTTCCTTTAGCAATTTTGGCATTCTTTTACATTTTGTTCTTGCGCCCACAAGCAAAACGCGCAAAAGAAAAAAAACAAATGGTTGAAAATCTTGCAAAAGGCATCGAAGTTGTAACTTCTGGCGGTATTTTAGGCAGAGTCGCGGATGTTGATGATAACTTTGTCAAAATTGAAATCAGTGAAAATACGTTCATTCAAGTGCAACGTCACAACATCGAAAGTTTGATGCCTAAAGGTACATTCAAAGCGATGCACAAAAAAGCAGTTCAATAAATTAGCGGAATCGACGCAATGCAAAATCATTATTCCCTTTGGAAAAACATCGGCATCATTTTGGTGTTTGTGATTTCCATTATTTATTCGTTGCCGAATTTGTACGGTGACGATCCTTCGGTGCAGATTTCGCACGTTGTGAATAAACTTTCTCAAGCACAAGCCACTGATATTGAAGCCTCGATTAAATCGACGGGCGCACCCATCAAAGCCTTTGAATTTAACAACGGCAAAGTGCTTGCGCGTTTAACCAATACTGACGACCAAATGAAAGTCGCCGATTTATTACGCGACAAAATGGGCAATGATTATACCGTCGCGTTAAATCTTGCTCCGACAACGCCTGCATGGCTTCAAAGTCTTGGCGCACAAGCCATGTATTTAGGACTGGATTTACGCGGCGGTGTGCATTTTTTGCTTGAAGTCGATATGGACGCAGCGGTAAAACAAGCCGAAGAACGTTATAACGACGATTTACGTTTGGCGTTGCGCGACGCGAAAATTCATTATCAAACGGTTTCAAAAGATAACGGTTTTATCAAAATTACGCTCAAATCAGCCGATGAAAAAACAGAGTTGATGGCGTTGTTAAACAAAGATTTTCGCGGTTTAACGATTACCGAACCGCAAGCCGCAGAGCAGGTTTGGCTCAAAATGTCAGAAGCCGATATTCGTGAAATCAAGAAAAATGCCGTGGGTCAAAACATGACCACGTTGCGTAATCGTGTAAACGAATTGGGTGTTGCAGAACCTGTGATTCAACAACAAGGCGAAAATCGCATCATGGTTCAATTGCCTGGTGTACAAGATACCTCGCGGGCAAAAGAGATTTTGGGAACCACCGCAACGCTTGAATACCGTTTAGTGGATACGGAACATGACGTGCAACAAGCTGTTTCGGGTCATGTGCCACTTGGTAGCCGTTTGTATTATGAAAAAAATGGCAGTCCGATTTTGCTTGATAAACGCATCATTATTACAGGCGATCAAATTGTCGATTCAGCATCAAGTAGTGATGATGACGGTCGTCCGTCGGTGAGTATTTCGCTTAACGGTATTGGCGCGGCGAAAATGGGCAAATTAACTCAAGTCAGCATCGGCAAACCGATGGCGGTTGTTTTCATCGAATACAAAAACGAAACCAAAATCGTCAACGGCGAAAAAGTTCGACACAAAGAAAAAGTCGAAAAAGTCATCAGTGTGGCGACGATTCAAGGCGTTTTCAGCAAACGTTTCCAAACCACAGGTTTAGACAGCCCACAAGAAGCGCGTAATTTATCGTTGCTTTTAAGAGCTGGCGCACTTGCGGCACCTGTTGATATTGTTGAAGAACGCACTGTTGGCCCAAGTTTAGGTCAAGACAATATCGACAAAGGCATGTTGTCATTTTTCGTTGGTTTCGCGTTAGTTGTCTTTTTCATGGCGGTTTATTACAAATTGTTCGGCATGATTGCCAACATGGCATTAGCGTTTAACGTGGTAATTGTTGTGGCGATTTTGTCAATGT
>JAQTOT010000234.1 GCA_028713145.1 Methylococcales bacterium | reverse complement strand
TCGCGTTAGCCATGCAGAACGCGTTGCTAAAAAAATTGGTTTTTCTAAAGAAGATATTGAACACTACTTAGGTTCATAATGTGCGGAAATATCTTTTAATAATAGCGCACCGGCGTTGATAATCTTCTTGGTGGAACGGGTGCAGATATTTTTACTTACAGGTTTAACGGCTGACACGAGAGATGTTATTACGGATTTCGTACACAGTGACGGCAATAAAGTGAATTTCCGTGGCATCGATGCAAATACCAGTGCAACCGGCATTCAAGGTTTCACTTATATCAATACGGCAACATTTAGCGCGGCAGGTCAAATACGTTTTAATCCATCGACAAATATGTTAGCCTTCAAGCAGATTTTTCACTCACCCTCACAGGTATTACAACCTTCCAGTTATTTGACCTTCTTCTCTAATATTTTTTAAATCTGACCACTAAACAAAAAGTAATTTGTTTGGTGGTTAAATTTATGAAAATAACTGAAAGCGGGCTGGCATTTGCTCACGCTCAGGTCGACGCACGAAACGGAGCAAATACCCCGTTAAGGAATTTCTAAAATCTCAACCATCTGAAATTAAATTCTTTTTTTCATCATTCAACTTCCAAACATAATCTCCAGTCAAACCGATATGTTCCCAGCCGAGCGGTGACAAATGTTTGCACAAATTTAAATCAAATGTATCATCCCGATCGCTCATCAATTGCACAGCTTTTTCCATATAAACCGTGTTCCAAAGAACAATTGCAGAAGTAACCAACGCCAATCCACCAGCCCGA
Organism: Methylococcales bacterium; assembly: GCA_028713145.1. Classification (GTDB taxonomy): domain Bacteria; phylum Pseudomonadota; class Gammaproteobacteria; order Methylococcales; family Methylomonadaceae; genus UBA10906. The sequence continues at coordinate 2,109 of JAQTOT010000234.1, read as the reverse complement.
TAAGCCTGTTGTTGATAACTACGATCTCGAATTTCCCCGAATCGATTAAAAAATACAGCTCGAGCCAAAGAGTTACGAGATTCACCTTTGTTTAAACCATCCGTGACATGTTGCCGTAAATCCCCCACATTTTCCAACCAATCTAAAACAAAAAGGGTACGTTCAATTCGTCCTATCTCGCGTAGAGCAAGGGCTAAACCATTTTGACGCGGATAATTACTGAGTTTTCGCAACAGCAATGATGCAGTCGCAGAACCTTGCTGAATGGAAACTGCTAAACGCTGAATTTCATCCCAATTATTTTTGATGCGGTTGACGTTTATTTCCTCGCCGCTAATCATGGCTTGTAATGCAGGATAATTTTTGTTCTGTTTTGGCGGGGTGAATAATTTGATTTCACTCAAGTTTCTAATTCGTGGAGCTAATTTGAAACCTAACAAGTGCATCATGCCAAAAACTTGATCTGTAAAACCCGATGTGTCCGTGTAATGTTCTTCGATGCGTAAATCGGATTCGTGATACAGCAATCCATCCAAAACGTAGGTGGCATCACGCACGCCAACATTGATAATCCGAGAGCTGAAGGGGGAGTATTGGTCGGTAACGTGCGTATAAATCCACAAAAGGTTTTGCATTTTTTGGGACACTCGTTTCAATCGGGGTAATTTTCAAACCTATTGCAGTAATTGTGGCATCAGGCAACGTATTTTCAGCCGCCAATTTGTTGATATGGGTCAAGCAGCTCTAATCTTTCATTCAGATATTGAGTGCAATCCATTTGGGGCAATGCTTGGTTTTGTTTGAGTTCGGTGAATTTTTCAAATGGAATCAGGTAAGTGTTGAAACGTGAACCTTCAACCCACGCATCACCTGAACGCAAAACATTTTTCAATTCCGATAATAAGCACAATTCGTAGTAACGACGATCAATATCTTTGCCTTTGAAAACAACCTCTTTCCATCGTTTTTTCACAAAACTGATCGGCGTGTCATCAGGTAACTTGCGAGTATTTTCAGCATTTAAACGACGTAAAATTTCAACGCCCGCCAAAATATCTTTGGATGATGCAGTTGATTGGATTTTCAATACGTCAAAAAATGCAGGAACGTAGCGGCGTAGCGTGCTGTAATGACTTCCCATCAAATCCAAGTAATCAAAAGATTCGGGTTGTGTCAGTGATTGAACTTCTGCAATGCTAGTTTCAAAATCAGTCCATGAAATTACGGATTCAATCGCTGCAAACGGATTGGTTTTATTTTGTTTGGCATCGAGTAAGGCTTGACCAATCTTGCTATACAGCAACATTTGATTGTTGATAGCTTTGCCCGATTGTTGAAATTGTTTTTGATGCGTATTTTTTGCTGTATTGAACAATTTTTCAATAATTCGGTCGAGCAAATCAATAATTTCATCTGTAATGGTAGCGGTACTTTCAATAACCAGCGCCACCAATGTGGCATAACGACGTTTATCTTCAAAATCCGTCAAGTGTTGAACTGTCATGTGTGAACCTTCTCGAGCAATTTTTAACAATCGATTTTGATGAACGCCTGTATGTTTAATTTTCTCAGTTAGTTGCAATTCATGTAATTTCTTTAAACGCTCAATATGTTCAAGTATTTGAGTTGTGCTAACTTTTTTAGGTGATTGCCGTATCCATGATTTGAATTGTCACTCAAAAAATATCCTTTATACTACACAGATTATTTTACGGGTTAAATTACATAAAAATCAGTATATTAAAGCGATAATTCAACTGTAATATAAACGCTCGTTTAGGTGACAGTATGTTGATTGGCTATATGCGTGTTTCAAAATCTGATGGTTCACAGATTTTGGATTTACAAAAAGATGAATTGTTGAAAGCTGGCGTTTTACCAGAACAAATTTATCAAGATTTTGATTCTGGAAAAAATGACGATCGCAACGGACTTGCCGTTTGCCTTAAAGCTCTTCGAGCTGGTGATACGCTTGTTGTCTGGAAATTAGACCGTCTGGGGCGTAATTTACGTCATCTGGTTAATACGGTTCATGATTTATCTGGTAGAGGAATTGGTTTGAAAGTATTAACGGGGCAAGGTGCACAAATTGATACCAACACACCACAT
>JAQTOT010000087.1 GCA_028713145.1 Methylococcales bacterium | reverse complement strand
CAACCGTAGTATTGCGTGTTCGCAAGTTCTAAATAATCTGCGCCTAACGCTTTTGCCATTGCCAAAATTTCGGGCATTTGGTGAATGTTTTCACGATGAATTACGACACACAAAACCATCGGATAACCGTGTTTTTTCACCAATCGCGCGACTTCTTGTTTGTGTTCAAACGATTTTGTGCCTGCAATGTGATCGTTTAATTCTTGCGAACTCGCTTGAATACTGACTTGAATGTGATCGAGTCCAGCTGTTTTGAGTTGAGCAATTTTTTCTTCGGTCAGTCCATAACCTGACGTAATCAAATTCGAGTAATAGCCTAATTCGCGTGCGTACTGAACAAGTTCAACCAAATCAGGACGAGTGAGCGGTTCACCACCCGAAAAACCGAGTTGAACCGCGCCCATTTTGCGTGCTTGCGTTAAAACTCGTTTCCAATCATCGGTACTCAATTCGCTTTTATAATTCGGATAATCGAGCGGATTTGAGCAATACGGGCATTGCAACGGACAAGAATAAGTCAGCTCGGCAAGCAACCAACGTGGTGGCGTAATTTTGCGTTCAGTCATTTTTTCGACCTTAGTCTTTTGTCCAATCTTGCAAAATTTCAATCATCGATTTCGCTTGTTCAACGCTGGAAATGTTGAATTTCGATTTTTGCTGATATTTGCCTTCGCGTTTTTGGTAACGGCGAATGGTAAATTTATCATCACCGTATTCACCTTTTGCGGCGTTCCATTCTTTGTAACGGAACATCAGCGTTGCCCACGCACCTTTAGTCAGCACTTTTTTGTCAAGTTCTTTGACGGTTGTGACACCGTTATCAACGTATTCAATCGTTAATTCGTCTGTTGTTTCTGCCATGATTTTTTGCTCCGTTTTAAGCGAAAGGATGTTCTAACACGATGGTATCGTCGCGTTCTGCACCTGTAGAAATGATGCTAATTTTAACGCCAACTAATTCTTCCAAACGACGAATGTATTTTTTCGCGTTTTCAGGCAAATCGTCGTAGTTTTTAACGCCTTCGGACTTTTCTGACCAGCCTTCCATTTCTTCAAAAACAGGCACGCATTTTTCGTAAGAATCTGCGCCAAGTGGCGCGACTTCAACGATTTTGCCGTCGATGTTGTAAGCGGTACAAATACCGATTTTTTCTAGTCCGTCGAGTACGTCTAATTTCGTTAAGCAAATGCCGCTCAAACTGTTGAGTTGTGCCGATTTACGCATCGCCACTGCATCAAACCAACCTGTGCGACGTTTACGACCCGTTGTTGCACCGAATTCAAAACCTTTTACGCCTAAATGTTCGCCGTTTGCGTCAAATAATTCTGAGGGAAATGGGCCATTTCCAACGCGGGTTGAATAGGCTTTTGTAATGCCTAAAACGTAATCGAAATTTAATAAACCGATGCCGCTACCTGTTGCCGCACCGCCTGCTGTCGTGCTTGACGACGTGACATAAGGGAATGTGCCGTGATCAATGTCAAGCAACGCACCTTGTGCGCCTTCAAAAAGTAAGTTCTCACCACGTTTTTGTGCTTCGTAAAGCAACTCGCTTACGTCCGTCATCATGGGTTTGAGTTGTTCACCCAAACGCAAGGTTTCTTTTAACACGTCGTCGAAATTTACCGCTTCCGCTTTGTAATAATTCACCAGCATGAAATTGTGATATTCGACTAATTCTTTTAATTTTTCAGCAAACGTTTCAGCATTCAACAAATCGCCAGCCCGCAAACCGCGTCGTCCAACTTTATCTTCATACGCAGGGCCAATGCCGCGACCTGTTGTGCCAATCGCTTTGCCACCGCGTGCTTTTTCACGCGCTTGGTCGATGGCAATGTGAATAGGTAAAATCAACGCACACGCTTCACTAATCAACAAGCGATTACGAACATTCAAGCCTGCTTTTTCTAAGACTTCAATTTCGTGAAACAACGCTTCGAGCGATAAAACAACGCCGTTACCGATTAAACATTTCACGTTTTCGCGCAAAATGCCTGACGGAATTAAATGCAATACCGTTTTTTGTCCGTTGATAACGAGCGTGTGACCTGCATTGTGTCCGCCTTGAAAACGCACAACCGACGACGCTTGTTCAGTCAATAAATCGACCAATTTACCTTTGCCTTCGTCACCCCATTGTGTGCCGATAACAACTACATTTTTTGCCATAATGATTCCAAGTTTTGATATTTAAATTTGTTATTTTGTGTGCGGGTTAGTTTTCAATTTTTTGTCGTGACAGTATTCAAGCGTGTGCAACAGGATATGATTCAAAAAATACACGACTTTCATTGCTTACTGTTCTATGCAACATCTCAGCAATGAAACAAAAAATTAACGCTTTGTAATACGTTAAATGTTGTGAAAATGGAGCCTTGCGCGATAAAAGTTGCTGTGCAAATTCTTTATGTTCATTCAACGCTTCATTAACGTAAGTTGTAATCATTGATTCTAATTTTTCTTTTGCCAATTGCGGCAATTCGGCTTGCGCGGCTAACGATAAATCAATGCAAACTGCCACCCAATCCGAACCTTCTTTTTTTGCGTAACATCTCAGTTTATTTTTCATCATTCATGACCTTCAATATGGAAAATTAGCTGTTTTATGAGCATCACAATAGAGTGTCGGAAAAAATTTAGTACCACCTTTTTCAATTAGAAGCTGAGTTGGAATATATGCACCGTTTCTACAATTAGCTTGAGCATAGAATAAAGTGCCATCAGAGGCTTTGCAGTACAGTTGCCTGAATTCATGTATATAACCATCGTCTAAACGCAAAAACTCTGTCTTTGTTGCTCCACACGATAAGCCGCTAATTGTAAATTCTAATGGGTTATCTGATATTTTTTGATTATCACTAGGTGGATTTAATGTGAAATACCATGCAGCATTACTTTCGGAAGACAAAGTAATTCCCAAAAGAATAAATAAAACGTAAATGTAACCACGATTGTTTGTCATGTTTTCCTTTTGAATTTATGGATTTCAACGCCTCAAAACATAGTGCGGACTTGGACTGTTTTTAATTTTTTTGAGCATTGTAATTTAGGCGCATAATTTCAAATCGTGAAAATGTTCTATTTCGTTGTGATACAAATCCGCAATGGGAAAACATAAATCATAATCCCCCCAAATCAATTCACCATGCTCAAGACGAAATGTTGAGAATTTTTCCACATTTAACCATTCACGAATATCGGGGTGGCGTGAACGTGATAAAAATGGTTTGAAGTTAATCACTTGTTCGCTTTTATCATCAAATCGCAAAAGAAGTTGATAATCACCAATTTGTTTTGCGTCTGTGATGTTTATAACGTCAGGCATTATTTCAATCTCCGAGTGATATTTTCAGCAGTAACGTGTTTGTGCAACACGAAAAAATCAATCCATTTTTGAATAATTTCATCTGTTTTTGCGGTCACAATTTCTTTAAAGTAGCGCATTTCATTTGATTGCAGAGCTTGTCGCCCTGTTACATCTGAAAAACTAATTTCAATTACTTTACCATCGACAATAATAAATTCAGCGCGGGCTTCACGACCTTGAATTTTTCCGTGAACATGAACTGGTTCATGTTCGTTGGAGTAAAACATGATAATTAAACCGAAATACTCATACAGTTTTGGCATTACGATTACTTCAAAATTGATTCCACAACCCAAACACCGTCCGAATTTTTCACCAAAACCGAAGTGCAATTTAATTCTTTCGCGCCGCCAGTTTGATTTGGTAATTGTTGCACAACAGCGCGATTTTGAGCGCGTAAATCACGAATCGTTTCGCATAACGTTATATCTTCAACATACGGTGCAAAAATTAGTTCACGTTTTTGTTGTTCAATGCCATTCTGTTTATTGAGTGCCGTTAAAACTTTTAAATCCGCACTAAAACCTGTTGCTGGACGTTCACGCCCGAAGATTGCGCCGATATTGTCATAACGTCCGCCGCGTGCGATTTCTTTACCGATTGATGGCACAAATGCTGCGAAAACAACGCCCGTGTGATAGTGATAACCGCGCAATTCGGCTAAATCAAAGCTAATTGAAAGCGACGGAAAATAACGTGCTAATGCGGTTGAAATGGCATCTAAATCGTCTAAGGCTTTTTGAGCATTTGCAGATTTAAATAATTCACGCGCTTTTACCAAAACGGTTTTATCACCATTCAATTCAGGTAATTTCAGCAATGCTGTTTTTAAGTCATCAGCCAAGGCGTAACTGTTGAGTAAATCTTTTAATTCTGGACGGGCTTTGCGTTGCAAGATATCAAATAATTCACTTTCTTGTGCTTGTGTCAAATTCGCTTCTTCAGCTAATGCGCGATAAATTCCAACGTGACCTAAATCTAAATGCACATTCAAAACACCTGACATCGCAAGCATTTCGAGCATTAAACGAATCACTTCTAAATCGCTTTCTTTACCTGCGTGACCATAAAGTTCTGCGCCAATTTGCATGGGAGAGCGTGATTTTTCGAGTGCATCACCGCGTGTATGCAAAATTGTTCCGACATAACATAAACGGGTTGGATGCTCATGTTTTAAATTATGCGCGTCAATTCGTGCCACTTGCGGGGTCATATCGCCGCGAACACCGAGCATTTTGCCGCTGATTTGGTCGGTTAATTTGAAGGTTTGTAAATCAAGCTCGTGTCCCGACCCTGTTAAAAGTGAATCCAAAAAATCCACAAATGGTGGTACGACTAGTTCATAGCCCCAGTTTTCAAAGGTCTGTAATAATTTAGCGCGAAGAATTTCTAATCGTTGCGCTTCATCGGGAAGTAATTCATCTATGCCTTCTGGCAAGAGCCAAGCATCATTTTGCATTGTATTTTCCATTCAAACAAAACGCCCCGAATGTCGGAGCGTTTATTTTTAAAACGATATGTGTTTTACGGCTTATTTCCGATTTTTAAAATACTGGAAGAAATCCGAATTTGGTTCTAAAACAAGTGTACTTGAATTGCCAAATGTCTTTTTGTAAGCATTCAAACTACGGTAAAACGTAAAAAACTCGCTGTCTTGCGTATAGGCTTTAGCGTAAATTTCAGCCGCTGTTGCATCGCCTTCACCGCGTAATTTTTCCGCATCACGATAGGCATTTGCCAACGTTACGACACGTTGTCTATCTGCATCAGCGCGAATACGTTCAGCCGCTTCTGCACCTTCTGAGCGAAATTCACGCGCAACGCGCTCACGTTCAGCTTCCATTCGGCGAAATACGGAACTACTCACTTCTTCGGGTAAATCAATACGCATTACTTGCACATCAACAATTTCTAAGCCCAATGCAGCAGCGGGAGCTGTGACGTTTTTAATTAAAATATCACGAATTTCACTGCGATCCGTTGAAACTAATTGTTTGATATTGCGTTTGCCAAATTCGCCGCGAAATAAATCTTTCACGATTTGATCTAAACGCAAATTTGCTTGGTCAATATCACCTGCAACAACGGTATAAAACGTTTTCACGTCGCCGATTTTCCATTTTACAAACGAATCGACAATCACGTTTTTCTTTTCAGCGGTTAAAAAACGTTCGGGTTTTGAATCCATTGTTTGAATTCGCGCATCGAAATGTTTGACGTTGTTAACCAAGGGTAATTTAACGTGTAAACCTGGTGTGTAATCGTCTTTGACGATTTCACCGAGTTGAAATTTAATGGCTTTTTCAGTTTCGTTGACGGTGAAAACACTCATCATACCAACTAAAAAAACACTGGCTACGCCTAATACGATTTGATTTGTGTTCATTTTAACGTCCTCTCATATCGTTTTGACGACCGCGAATTGTTGAATGCTCAAGACTTGGCACAGAAACTGGTGCATTGGTATTTTGTGGAATAACAGGTTGTTCAACGGTTGCAGATGAAACGTGCGGAGCATTTACAACGGGCGCGTTAACATTTGGCGGTGGAATCATTTTATCGAGTGGCAAATACATCATGTTATTGCCATTTTTAACATCAACAATGACGTTGTTTGTGCTACTTAAAACAGATTCCATCGCATCAATATACAACCGTTTGCGCGTTACATCTGGAGCTTTCGTATATTCAGTCAAAAGCTGTGAGAAACGACTGGTTTCACCTTGAGCTTGAGCAATGACTTGTTCTTTATAACCTTCGGCTTCTTGTGTTTTGCGTGCTGCTGCGCCGCGAGCTTTTGGAATCACATCGTTAGCGTAGGCTTGCGCTTCGTTGATTAAACGTTGTTCATCTTCACGCGCTTTAATCGCATCGGCAAAGGCATTTTGCACTTGTTCAGGCGGTTGTGCGTCTTGCAAATTCACACTGGTGACTTGAATGCCAGACTTGTAATTATCCATTACGGTTTGAATTTCGGTTTTAATTTGAGCAACGATTTCACTGCGCCCTTCGGTTAAAACAAAATCCATCGTACTGCCACCAATTACACCGCGTTGTGCGCTTTCGGTAACGTGTTTTAAGGTTGCGGCTGGATTTGCGACATTGAAAATAAAGGCTTTTGCGTCTTTTACTTGATATTGAACCGCTAAACGGACATCGACATAATTTTCGTCTTTCGTAAGCATTAACGCTTCTTTAGGAACAGAACCACCGTTCACCAAATCGCCATTACCGTTACTACGATAACCGACTTCAATAAAACGTTGTTGCTTTACATTCACGAGAGTGACTTGTTCAATTGGAGCTGGCAGATGCCAATTTAAACCCGCTTGCGTTGTGGCAGAGTATTTGCCAAAACGTGTTTCAACACCGTGATTTCCTTCATCAACAATATAAAAACCTGTTAAGCCCCAAATAAGCGTTGCACCTACAGCAACTAAACCCAAACCTTTAAGAGAGTTTCCCGAAAAACCGTTGCCGTTTTCACCGTTACCACCGCTATTACCGAAGATTTTTTCGAGTTTAGATTGCAACGCTTTAATGGCTTCATCTAATTCTGGAATATCATCATTGCTTGCTTTACCGCTCCACGGATCTTTTTTTCCACTACCAGGTTCATTCCACGACATAATTTTTTCCGTTTTTTGATAAATTTTAAGTTAAACCGATTAGGTCGTATTTTTGTGATAAATCTTTTGCACTAAGTTATAAAACCAGCGTGGTCGAAATGAAACCACAAACATAAGTCCTATTCCTGAAATCGGTACAGGTCCCACTTCTAAAATGGTGATGAGTAACAAGGCAAACAAACACAAAAGGCGCAACAGCAAGTTGCGAAACGATACGGGGTATTTCATAACTCATGTTGAGTATCGGTCATTCATTTAAGTTGAGCTATTCTAAAGAGGCAGGCGATAAGGTTCAAGGCAAAACTTTATATTCCACAAATTAAAGATTTTGATAGGGGCATCATTAAGAGATGCTTCACAAATTTCGGCTACGCATAGGTTTTTCTAATATCTGAGAGTGTTCCTTGCACAAATAATTCTTTGAATGCCGCAACTAATTTTGGATCAAACATTCCGCTTGAATGAAGTTCGATATTGTCTAAAGCCTCTGTCATTGTCCACGGTTCTTTGTAAGGACGTTTTGTTGTCAGTGCGTCGAATACGTCCGCTAATTTTACAATTCGCGCCGAAAGAGGAATGTTTTCACCGACTAATTTATTGGGATAACCTGTGCCGTCAAAATTTTCATGATGCCCCGCAGAAATTTCTCGAGCCATTTCATAGAACGGATTTGTGCCTAAAATTCGCACACCTGCAAGCGGATGTTCGCGCATCACAATCCATTCTTCATCGGTTAATTTTCCTGGTTTTTTCAAAATGGCATCAGGCGTGGCGAGTTTTCCAATATCGTGCAACATACTCATCAAGCCCATGTGAGTGGCTTCTTTTTCATCAACACCTACTGCAATGGCTAAGGCTTGCGTGTAATGTTGCACGCGATATAAATGACTTGCGGTATCTTGGTCTTTGCCTTCGGCAGCAAGACACAACATCACGACGGTTTCTTGATATGCCGCTTCTAATTGCGTTCTCGCTTCATCTAATTGACGTTGCAAATCGAGCGATTCTAATGCGCGTACCACCGTAAAATGTAAATCGTCAGGAATCCACGGCTTTGTAATGTATTTGTAAATATGTGCGTCATTAACGCACGAAAGCAACGATTCCACGTCGGTATAACCTGTGAGTAGAATTCTCACGGCTTGCGGTTGAACATGAAAAGCGTGCGTTAAAACTTCTACGCCGCCAACATTTGGCATACGTTGATCACAAATAATCAAATCCACAGATTCTGCGTTGAGAATATCAATTGCCGCTTGTCCACCGCTTGCTGAAAGCGTTTTGTAACCTTTGCGAAAACTGCGTGTAAGTGTCGCTAAAACATCTGCGTCATCGTCAACAAGTAATAATGTGTGCATTTTTTAAGCATCCTTAACTAATTTAAGAGGAATAGAAATTATAAAGCGTGTGCCGTGATTTTCAGGCGATTGGTCTGATTCAACAGTGAGTGTTCCTTGATGTTTTTCAATAATGCCGTAAGAAATTGATAACCCAAGCCCTGTGCCTTCGCCAACATCTTTTGTGGTAAAAAAGGGATCGAAAATTTTAGCTTTTATCTCATCAGGCATTCCTGTTCCTGTATCGGAAATACAAATCAAAGCGTTGTTATCAACTTTTGCCGTTGAAATAAAAATTGTCCCCGTGTCGGGAATTGCTTGAATTGCGTTGGCTAAGATGTTCATAAACACTTGATTCATCTCACCTGCATAACATTCGACTTGTTCGTTTAGCGCGTAATCTTTTTCAATCACAATCCGATTTTTATAATTATGTAAAAGCATTTGCAGCGTTGAATCAATGCCTTCTTCAAGCAAAACGGTTTTCACATCGCCTTGATCTAAACGGGAAAAATTCCGTAGCGATAAAACGATATTTCGGATTCTATCAGCGGCTTGTTTTTGACTACCCAGTAAATGTTCTAAATCACTCACCACGAACGCATAATCGATTTGTTCTTTGTGTTCATTTAGGTTTTTTAAGCCTGCTTCATCTAAATTATTTTCAGCAATTTCAACGGTCGTTTTAATATCGTCAATGTATTCGGCAAGTGGTGGCATATTCGCATAAATTGCGCCAACTGGATTGTTAATTTCGTGTGCGATACCTGCCACTAATTGACCGAGCGAGACCATTTTTTCAGATTGCACAAGTTGCGCTTGCGCGGATTTAAGTTTTTGCAATGTATCTTGTAATTGCGTTGTGCGTTCGATAACTTGATTTTCTAAATTTGCATTGAGATTTTCGAGTTCTTTTTCAACAATCGCATTTTTGTGAAATAACTCACCAATTTGATGCGTCATTCGGTTAAACGCATTGCCTAAATCGGCGACTTCATCACGTCCTGAAACTTGTACTTGAATAGATAAATCATTGGATTTTTCAATTTCGTGAATCGTTTCAGTTAGTTCTTTAATTGGCGTAACAAAATGACGACTAAGCAAACTTACCACAAAAATCATTGGAATCCCGACAAATGCGGCGGCAATCAAAAGATTTTTTACGAGTTCGAGCAATGGTTTTTGCGCGAGTTTTTCAGGCATAAATGCGGCAATTTGAAAATTGAAATCGCCAATCGTAATGGGTTTTGAAATCGAACCTAAATAGCTTTCATCGCCAAAAAACCACAACGGATTTTGCGTAAAATCATCATTTAACGTAATGTCTTGAATGCTATTTTTCATAAATAATTCAGCACTCGTTTCGCTGTTTTTACGCAATGCGAAATTACTGTCAGTTGGTGCGAGCAATTGAGTAATATCATCCCATGGATGCGTAATCACTAAATAGCCTTGTCTTTTTAATTGCGGTAAGTTTAGCGTGGTCAGATGAGCGAGAACACTCCCTTTTATGAATGGCACGTCATGTTTAAAAACGAGCTGATAATCTTTTTGTGTTTTCCACGCATCGGGTAATTTTGTTTTTAAAACGCCTTGTTGTGTAGATGCAATCAACTCTCCCGCTTCATTGAAAACATATAAATCTCCAGCTAACGGGTAATACTTTTTCAGATTTTTCAGTTCGGTGTTAATGCGTTTGTCTAAATCGTCCACAACTACGTCTAACATCACCGCAGACGCTCGCCAAGCTAATAAATTCGTTTGTTCAAAAAGTAACACATTGTTAATTTCAGCTGCTTTATGGTCGGCAATATCGGTTAGGTTTCGACTAATTTGCTCGTTAATTTTTTCACCAAATTTGTAAAAAACTACTGAACTGAGTGTAACGGTAACGAGCAACACAATTAAACTGAAAAACAGCGTTAAACGAACTGAAAGCGAAAAGCGTGACATAACTCACCGTTATTTGAATTGTTGCAGAATTTTAATCTGTGAACTTTGTGGTTTGGTTTCAACGTAACCAATTGCGCCTTTGATACGTTCGACAAACATCACAACGGCTTGCTCAGAATTTTGTGTCACTGGTGGCGTTTCACCTTTAAAGAGCATTTTGTCCCAATAGCTACCTAATTTTTCAGGCGTACTGTCGAAAACTTGCGTAGTAAAACGCGCCCTAGCGTCAGCGGTGGCGGGTAAATTTATCGGCATAATGTCTTCACCATTTTCCCAGTGTTTCTTTTTGAGCAAATAAATGGCAGAAATATCGCTTTTTTCCAGTTGCGAAATAGGCAAATCTTTGTTTACGATAATGTATAAATCAGCATTCGCTGAAAGCGGCAACAGGGCGGCTAATAAAATAAGTAACGTTTTCATTAGAACAACACCGCCACTGAACTATAAAGTCCTGTCTGATTATGGAATGTACTGCCTTGCGTTTGTTGCCATTCGACTTTAAATGACACGCTTGGAATAGGTCGATACACAATGCCAGCAAGTTCGGTATTCGTTGGTTCAAGTTTGTTTGCGTATTCAAAATGTTCGTAACGAGTCAGCAAATTAAAATGCTCTGGAAGCGGAACAACCATTTGAACGTAACCGCCCCAATCGTTACCGTGTTCACGGAATTCACTGGTATCAACATGGGTAAACAGCAATTCACTTTCTAATTCAAACCATTCGTGCTGCCAATTGCCATCAATACTGATGGAATTTCGCATTTCATCGCTAAACGCAACTTGAGCGTGTTGGAATGCAACGCCTAAGTAATAATCTAGGTCTTCATTCACAATCCAACGTGCGCCTGTAACAGTTTGATATTGCCGTTCTTGTGAACTGAGCGGTTTGTGATTAAATTCAACCGCTGGTTGCACATAAACTTCTAACGCATTTCCCGATAACGCATCGAATTCATGTCGAAATTGCAAACCTGTAATGTAATTGGCTCGAGAATAATTTGACGTGATGGGGCGATTTGTTGCCCATACCAACGGTGCGGCGTGAACAATGTTCCAATGGTTGATTGACGCTAAAAATTTACAGACACGCAAGGTATCGGTTTCAGTAATTTCTATGTCGTTATAGAGTCGCTCAACAGCCAAATGCACATTGTTAAATTGACAACCATCGCTCTCT
>JAQTOT010000086.1 GCA_028713145.1 Methylococcales bacterium | reverse complement strand
TGGCTCGGCATAGGAATTGCTTTTGCAAAATCATTATTACCTCAAAATGTTTATTCTCATGATTAACATCAATCAATGAAAAACCTGTTTTTTGCAATTTCATATCTCCTCCTACTTTGCGTTGTGCCTGATATTTTTGCGGCGCAACGTGATTTTTTTGACGCAAATAGCGTTTATTTGATCGAAAATCCTGTCGTCACCGAAACAACTCAAACCTTTGAAGAAATGGGCTTGAGTCAACCAATATCCTTGCGCGGTAATTTAGCCGCTGCGAAAGTTGGTTTTGGTTCTCGACTGGATGAAATTGTCACCGCTGCAAGAATTGATGTGACATATAACTATTCTCCAGCCTTGTCGCCTCTCATTTCTCATGTGCGAGTTTTAATTAACAAACAAATTGCAGGGTATTTTCCTGTTGAGCCAGAAAAAGCTGGCACCCCCGTTCAACGCAAATTGCAATTTGATCCACGTTTTTTAGGTAAATATAACGAAATTAGTTTTGAATTAGTGACATACAGAGAATTGCAATGTGGCACGAAAGCCATGCAAAGTATGTGGTTTGATATTAGTAATTTAAGTACGCTCACACTGACTGTGCAATCGATGGCTTTTAAAAACGATTTGTCGATTTTTCCTAAGCCATTTGTTGATATGAATGATTTATCGAAAGTTGAAGTGCCGTTTATTTTTCCAGAAAATGCGACGGATGAAACCCTCGAAGCGGCTGGCATTTTTGCATCACATTTTGGCGAACTTGCTAATTGGCGAGGATTTAATTTCCCCGCATTGATTAACGAATTACCTGCAAAACATGCAATCGTTTTTGCAACCAACGATAAACGCCCTGATTTTCTTCGAAATTTACCCCCTGTTGATGAGCCTGTTTTACAGTTAATTACCCATCCGAATAATGCGTTTGTCAAATTGTTACTGGTTCTAGGACGCGATAAAGCTGATTTACGCAAAGCAGCTGAAGGTCTCGCAACAGGTTTTCCTGTTTTAGGTGGAACGTTCGCGCAAGTTACTGACATTCGTGAATTGCTGCCACGTCAACCTTATGATGCACCGCATTGGATTCCAACAAATCGCGAAGTGAAATTGGGCGAATTAGTTTCAGATCCTACGCAATTACAATCAAAAGGACGCACACCAAATCCTATTATTGTGAACTTTGAAATTTCGCCTGATTTATTTACTTGGCGTACGCGCGGCATACCGTTAAACATTAAACATCGCTATTCGCCGCCCAATAAAGGCGATGATTCGCAGCTTTCAATTAAAGTAAATGATTTGTTTGTCAAAGGTTTGCCATTAGATGACTCTGGAATGGGTGAAGGCTCTGAAAAAGATCGTATTCGCGTGAAATTTATTGATGATTTGTTATTTGGCGTAGAAAACGAAGTGTTAATGCCAGGTTTTCGCTTAGGTGCAAATAATAAAATTGAATTCGATTATGAATTTACCAAACCTGAAGGTGGCGATTGTAAAGAATTAACGCCAAATTATATGTATGGCGAAATCGATGCCGATTCAACAATTGATTTAACAGGTTTTTCTCATTACATTGCGATGCCCGATTTAAAAGCGTTTAGCAACGTAGGTTTTCCTTATACGCGCCTTGCTGATTTAGCCGATACGGCAATTATTATGAATAGCAACGCAACTAAAAATGAAGTCGAAACGTATTTAAATATCATGGGCTTATTTGGCTCTTCAACAGGTTTAGCGGCGACAAAATTTACCGTTCATACTCAAACGCCATTTGAAGGCATTGAAAATAAAAACTTGCTGGTGATTGGCTATTTAGAAGCAGAGAAAATTAAAACTATCGAAGGTAAAAATCAATTTCACACGCTCGTAACTGAAATTCAAAAAGCGATGACTGTACCCATGCGCGGCGATACTGAATTTACAAGTATGTCGCAACCCAATCAGTTGCGTGTTGATCGCGTTATTTCAAAAGAAGTGGAATTTAACAATCATGGTGAAGTCGGTGCATTAGTCGGATTTGAATCGCCGTGGGGGAAAAATAAAAGCGTGGTTGCCATTATTGCCTCTGATGCCAGTGCGTTTAAAAAAATCACGACCGCTCTCATAAAAAAATCCCAAAAGATTTTTGGATCCGTCGCGCTATTTCGTGGCGATGAAGTGGTGAATTTCCAAGTTGGCGATACTTATTACGTTGGGCATTTGCCAATTCACACGTTGATTTGGTTTGAACTTTCAGACAATCCTGTTTTACTTGGTTTTTTAACGTTTTTGATGATTGCACTCATGATTGTTGTGATTTGGCGATTACTCAAATACATTGCGTGGCGTAGGTTGAATAAAAACTATGAATAACTGATGAAGCAAATCCCACTCTGCTCTTCGAGCCTTTCCCTTCAAAAAGGGAGAAGACCATTAAAATCAAAAGCTAAAGCCCCTGTTTTTTTTACTGGTTTCGCCCCCTTTTTGAAGGGGGCAGCCTGAAAGGCTGGGGGATTTGCTTTAGAGTAACATCAATAAATAATTTGATTTTTGGATTGTAAAAATGAAGATTTTGCTAACAGTTTCACTTTTATTGTTATCGTTTTGCTTACATGCAAATGAGTCTTGGACGGATTGGGAGCAATTTAAACGGGTTTATATTTCACCTCAAGGACGAGTCATTGATGGCAGTTCGTCTCAAATGGTTACGACTTCTGAAGGACAATCTTACGCACTATTGTGTGCGTTAATCGCTAACGACAAACCGACCTTTGACCGCGTGCTAAATTGGACGGAAATAAATTTAGCGAATGGTGATTTGACCGCGCAATTACCTGCATGGATATGGGGGAAAGAAAAAGAGAGTTCTAGCTATCATGTGTTAGATGCTAATTCTGCTGCGGATTCTGATTTGTGGATTGCTTACGCACTCGCTGAAGCAGGGAGATTATGGAAAGATTATCGTTATAAATCGTTAAGTTATTTCTTAGCAGAGCGAATTTTGCGTGAAGAATCTGTCAATATCCCACATTACGGTTCGATAATTTTGCCTGGCAAAGTGGGTTTTCAACTTAACACCAGTACATGGCGATTAAATCCGAGCTATTTACCGTTACAAATTTTTAGACGTTTTAGCGTGCTATATCCGAATTCACCTTGGCAAGCCATCACCCAAAACAGCTTCAAATTTTTAGCCCAATCAACGCAGAAAGGTTTTAGTCCAGAATGGGCGATAATTACGGATAACAATCGCATTATTGCCGATGAAAAAGAGGGAAAAATCGGTGGATATAATGCCATTAGAGTGTATTTGTGGTTAGGAATGATGAGCAATGAAGACGAATTTAAAGCTCCGCTCATACGTGTTTTCGCGCCCATGTTAAACGTCATTCAAACAGATGGCTTTGTTGCAGAGCAGTTCGATTTAAAAACGAATGTTCAGATTGGTTATAAACCACTAGGGTTTAGTGCGGCGGTACTGCCATTTTTAGCGAGTGCAAATGATTCGATAAGACGCAATGAATTTATGGAAAAAATAAATGCACGAAAATTGTCGAATTCACCAGATAGTTATTACGACAGTGTATTGATTTTAATTGGAAAAAGCTGGGTTGAAAAACGATACTGGTTTGAAAAAGATGGCGCGTTAGCGACGCAATGGTCACATTGAGGGTGTTGAACTTGATTGGTATGAAATGATGAATGTCGCGGTTCGCTGTGAAAACTTAACCAAAACATACGATACGGGTGAGCAAAAAGTCACCGCGTTAAATAACGTCAATTTAGAAATTCGTTTAGCGGAATTGATGATGCTCGTAGGACCTTCGGGCTGTGGTAAAACAACGCTCATTTCAATTATTGCGGGCATTTTGAATCAAGACACGGGCTTGTGTGAGTTATTTGGTGAAAATTTATTAACCATGAAAAGTGCAGATAAATTACGTTTTCGCGCGACAAAAATTGGCTTTGTTTTTCAAGCGTTCAATTTATTACCAGCATTAAATGCGGCTGAAAACGTTGCCGTGCCGTTAATTATTAACGGTGTAAAACGTGAAGTAGCGCAGCGCAGAGCTATTGACGTTTTAGAACGTGTGGGTTTAGGCGAGCGATGGAAATCATTACCCGCGCAACTTTCAGGCGGACAACAACAACGCGTAGCGATTGCCAGAGCATTGGTTCACAGTCCAAATCTGATTGTTTGTGACGAACCGACTAGCGCGTTAGACCATAAAAGCGGACATAACGTAATGAATTTATTGAAAGAAGTTGCCGTTGATGATAATCGCGCACTCGTTATTGTGACGCACGATGCGCGGATTTTTAGTTTTGCTGATCGCATTGCTGAAATGGATGATGGGCATATTATTAGCATTTCCGACTCGCCTAAAACAGCATGAAACATACACTTCCAATACTTGCCGCCGCTGGATTCCTCTTTGCGTCTTATACCGTTGTGAGCAGTAATAAACCTGTTCCCATAGCTCCTGCATTCGTTGAACCCTCGTCTGCACCGTATGAACAATTTATTGCGGGGGCAGGGATTATCGAACCCCAAAATGAAAACATTGCCATCGGTTCACCGCTTGCTCGATTAGTCAGCAAAGTAGCGGTAAAAGTCGGTGATAAAGTCAGCGCAGGCACGCCGCTTTTTTATTTAGATGACCGCGAAAATCAAGCCGAATTAACTTTGCGAAAAGCGGATTTAGCCAAAGCTAAAGCCGATGTGTTAGTGGCAAAAGCAAGTGTTGACGACACGCAATCGTTATTTGATTTAGCGAATTCTGTTTCAGATTCGAGAGCAATTAGCGGCGAAGAAGTTTTAAAACGTAAAAACGCACTCGCCATTGCCAAAGCGAAATTAGAAAGTGCCACTGCATTTGTCGAGCAAGCACAAGCCGCCATTTTGCAAACTCAAACCACGCTAGAACGTTTAATAGTGCGTGCGCCAATTGATAGCGAAGTTTTGCAAGTGAATGTTCGAGCAGGTGAATTTGCCAGCGCAGGCGCATTATCGAAACCGCTGTTAATTTTGGGTGATTTAAAAACGTTGCACGTTCGGGTTGATATTGATGAAAACGATGCGTGGCGATTCGATAAAAATGCCAAAGCGATTGCTTATTTGCGAGGCAACAGACAATTTAAAGTCGATTTACAACTTGCTTATCTTGAACCCTTTGTTGTCCCTAAAAAATCGTTAACAGGTGACAGCACTGAACGTGTTGATACGCGCGTTTTGCAAGTCTTATATCAATTTAATCCGAAAGATTTATCCGTTTATGTCGGGCAGCAAATGGACGTTTTCATTGAGGCAAATGGCGCGAGTAGTTTATGAAACGCCTAAGTTTTTGCTTGCTGTTGATATTGAATTCTTGTGTGGTTGGGCGTGATTACCAACCGCCCGAAATGCCAATTCCTCAAAAATGGAGCGAAGAGGTTGCTACTCAAAAAACATCGGGCGAATGGTGGAAACAGTTTAATGATGCAACGTTAAACGAGTTAATTACCGAAGCGAAAACGGCAAATTTGAATTTAAAACAGGCGTTATCAAGGGTTAAAGAAGCACGAATTTTAAGGCGTGAAACGATTGCTACGGGATTACCCAGTTTGAGTGGTAAAAATGTGGCAAGTCGGCGTTTTAATAATTCTTCTCAAGGCGGTGGCAGTCCCGTTGCAGGGCAAGCAATAAACATTTTTCAACTCGGTTTTGATGCCGCATGGGAAATTGATTTTTTTGGTGGCATTCAACGTGCTGTCGAAGCGGCGGATGCGTCAATTGATTCGGAAATTGAAAATAGTCGCGACGTTTTATTAACCTTGCAAGCCGAGGTGGCGCGGGAATATATGGCGTTACGAACGAATCAGCAATTAGTCGAAATGCACAAAGAATTACTCGCTACACAAATTGAAACGATAAAACTGCTACAAATTCGTGAGCAAAGCGGTTTATCAAATGCGTTAGAAGTCATTCAAGCACAAGCGCAATTTGACAATCTCCAAGCCAATTTGCCCAATTATGAAACCGAAATTAAACATGCTGTTCATGCGTTAAGTGTTTTATTAGGACGTGAGCCGAATGCGTTGGAAAAACGTTTTTCAAATGTAAAACCCATTTCCATGCCGACACTTGCCATCACAAATTTGCCATCAGAATTATTGCAACGTCGTCCCGATATTCGCAAAGCGGAAAGGCAAATGGCAATGGCAAACGCGCAAGTGGGTATTGCCACAGCAGAGCTTTACCCAAAAGTAAATTTGGCGGCATTTATTGGCTTGCAGAATTTAAAAATCACGGATTTTACGCCAATGGGAAAATCGTGGTCGAGCGCGTCAACGATTACCATGCCGTTGTTTAATTGGGGCAAACTACAAGCGAATATCGAAGCAAAGGACGCACAATTTGAACAAGCGTTTTTGGCATATCAAGGGACTGTTTTAACGGCATTTAAAGAAGTCGAAGATGCGTTAGTGGCGTATCAAAATGAATCCCAACGCTATGAAGCCCTCGCAAAAGCGATTCACTCAAATCAAACTACCTTAGATTTAGCAAAAGAACGTTATACGAAAGGATTAACAGGTTTCCTCGATGTGCTGCAAGCGCAAGAATCGCTTTATCAAACCCAAATTTTGAAAATTCAAAGTTTATCGACTATGACACAACAAGGAATTGCTCTGCATAAAGCCTTAGGCGGCGATTTTGCGGCGCATCCCGACAATTCATAACATTTCTGGAACTTTCTCGTGACTTCATTAACTGCCTTGCGGCATAAAAATTTTACGCTGTTTGTGATTGCCCGTTTTTTGGCGACAGTTGCGTTGCAAATTCAAAGCGTTGCTGTCGGTTGGCAAATTTATCAGCAAACAGGTAATCCGCTTGATTTGGGATTTATTGGTTTAGCGCAATTTTTACCGTTTGCGTCGCTGATTTTGATTGCAGGGCATTATGCTGACCAATGGAATCGTCGTTCAATTATGTTGGGTTGCTTTTTCGTCGAATTGATTTGTGGTTTGTTGCTGTTGTTTTTTGCTCGTGAAGGCTTAACGTCGGTGATTCCTGTTTTCGCTGTGATGGCGTTATACGGTGCAGCACGAGCGTTTATGATGCCAGC
Organism: Methylococcales bacterium; assembly: GCA_028713145.1. GTDB lineage: Bacteria > Pseudomonadota > Gammaproteobacteria > Methylococcales > Methylomonadaceae > UBA10906. Next base: position 4,392 of record JAQTOT010000086.1, on the reverse strand, counting down.
CAGCCAAGCGATTTTGGTTAACTTAGTTCCCAGTGAAAGTTTAGCCAATGCCGTGGCTATCAATTCATCGCTGTATCATATTGCGGTAATTGCTGGACCTCCTTTAGGCGGAGCATTGTATTTACTTGGCACAGAAACGGTTTATAGCATCGTCACGGTTTTATTGTGCATTTCAGTGCTGTTAATGTTGCCAATCCGCGTGAAATTTGAAACCAAAAAACCTGAACCCTTGTCGCTGAACGCCTTATTTGAAGGCATTCGTTTTGTGCGCTCACGTCCGATTATTTTTGGCGCATTATCGCTGGATTTATTGGCGGTTTTATTCGGTGGCGCGACGGCATTACTTCCCGCTTACGCAAACGACGTGTTGCACGTTGATTCGGTCGGTTTAGGTTTATTGCGCGGCGCACCTGCTTTGGGGGCAACCGTTACGGCAATTATTTTAAGTTTCTTCCCAATTACTCGCCGTGTTGGACTTTGGATGTTTTCAGGTGTGTTAATTTTTGGCGTGGCAACCGTTGTTTTTGGGGCTTCAACGTCGTTTGAACTCTCGCTCGCCGCATTATTTTTAATCGGCACAGGCGATATGGTCAGCGTTTATATTCGTCATATTTTGGTGCAACTCGAAACACCTGACGACATTCGTGGACGTGTTAGCGCGGTAAATTCCGTTTTTATTGGCGCGTCGAATGAATTAGGTGAATTTGAATCAGGCATGACAGCTGCTTTGTTAGGCGTTGTACCAGCCGTTATTGTTGGTGGTTCTTTGACCATTGGTGTGACGTTAATTTGTATGTGGGCATTTCCTGTGTTGCGAAAAATGAATCGATTTCCCGCCATTCCAAAATAAATGCTAAAGTTTTCGTCCTATTTTCATTTTTTACGAGTTCGTTTTTATGTCATTGCCACAATTTAGTTTTGAATTTTATCCGCCCAAAACGCCAGAAGGTGCCGTCAATTTAGAAGCCGTTCAAACACAACTTGCCGCGCTAAATCCTGAATTTTTTTCGGTCACATTTGGGGCAGGGGGGTCAACACGCGATAAAACGTTTGAAACCGTTGTTGGCATTCAAAAAAAAGGCATTCCCGCCGCCCCGCATTTGTCTTGCGTTGCTTCGACGAAAGAAAACATTCGCTCAATTCTGAGTGATTATCGTGAAAATGGTATTTCAAAAATTGTTGCGCTGCGTGGAGATTTACCATCAGGCATGATGTCAGCAGGAGAATTTCGTTATGCCAATGAATTAGTTGAATTTATTCGCGCTGAAACGGGTGATTATTTTGATATTCATGTTGCGGCGTATCCCGAAGTTCATCCACAAGCGGCGAATTTCAACGATGATTTTAAAAACTTCAAACGCAAAGTGGACGTTGGCGCAAATGCAGCGGTAACGCAGTATTTTTACAACGCACAAGCGTATTTTCATTTTGTTGATCAATGTGAAAAAGCAGGCATTACGATTCCAATTGCGGCGGGAATTATGCCCATTACGCAGTATTCACAACTGTTTCGTTTTTCGGAAATGTGCGGCGCGGATATTCCACGTTGGTTACGCAAACGTCTTGAAAGTTTTGGAGATAATCGTGAAGCCGTGCAAGCATTTGGTTTGGAAGTTGTCAGCAAATTGTGTCAAGAATTGCTTGATGGTGGCGCACCAAGTTTGCATTTTTACACCATGAATCAAGCCGCACCAACGCTTGCGATTTTAAAAAACCTGAATTTAGTAAAACAGTAAAAATGCCTCAGCTAATAGACCGATTCGGTCGAACCGTCGATTATTTACGCATTTCCATTACCGATAGATGTGATTTTCGCTGCGTCTATTGCATGGCAGAAGATATGACATTTTTGCCACGAAATCAGATTTTGAGCCTCGAAGAAATTTACACGCTAGCCAAAACATTTGTCGAACTTGGCGTGAAAAAAATTCGCATTACAGGCGGCGAACCCTTAGTGCGAAAAGGGGCGTTGGAATTACTCGCGCAACTCGGCGCGTTAGAAGGTTTGCACGAATTGGTTTTAACGACAAATGGCTCGCAACTTGTCACGGCTGCGCCGATTTTAAAAGCGGCAAATGTAAAGCGTTTGAATATCAGTTTAGACACACTTAATTATAAAAAATTCAAAGAGTTAACTCGCACAGGCGATTTGCAAACTGTTTTAAATGGCATTGATGCCGCAAAAAAAGTTGGTTTTGAACGGATTAAATTAAATGCCGTAATTTTGAAAAATCGTAATCACGATGAAGTTTGTAATTTGGTTCAGTTTGCGATTGATAACGCGCTCGATATTAGTTTTATTGAAGAAATGCCACTGGGAATTGTTGAAAAACACAATCGCGCTGAAGCGTATTATTCCAGTGATGAAATTTATGCTGATTTAGCAGCGCGTTTTGACTTGCAAAAAAACAACGATAATACAGGCGGTCCTTCGGATTATTTCAGTATTTTGAATACTCAAACCCGCATTGGTTTTATTTCGCCGCATAGTCATAATTTTTGCAGCACTTGTAATCGCGTACGTTTAACTGTTGAAGGTCGATTGTTGTTATGTTTAGGGAATGAGCATTCGGTGGATTTGAAAGATATTTTACGTTCGCCAAATTTTTCGGCTGAAAAACTCAAACAAGCCATTATTGATTCAATGCAAATTAAGCCTGAGAAACATGAGTTTAATGTCGCAGAACAGCCTGTTATTTTTCGGTATATGAGTATGACTGGTGGCTGAATAAAAAATTCATATCAAAATTCGCTCAGTTGATTTACAAAAAAATCCCCACCGTGCGTTGCCGTGGGGATTTTTAATTTGCGGTTATTGAATAGAATTATCTCCAAACAGCTGATTAAACTCGCCGACCGATAACACTGCTAAATCTTGTTCAGTTGATAAACCTGTTAGCTGCACAGCAACGGTTTGTTGATTTTGAATCCAATCAATTTCTATTTTTCCATCTGTTGGATTCGTATTTTTCAACGTCACATTTGCACCGTCTGGAAAATTCAACACATCGCCTTTGCTAAAATTGGAAATTTGATATTGATAATTGCTCACGCTGTTGTCAGTGTCAACGAGAACCAAACTACCAGCAGCCACACCTGCGATTTTATCTAAATCAGCTTTAGTTTTAACTGTTGCTGGAATAGTCACATCTGTCGTTGCATTTCCAATAACGTTGTAGATTGCCGAAGTTCCATCTGCAAACTTAACATTCACATTTGCAGTGCCTGTTCCTTTTGTAACAGTCAATGCGTCTGAACCAAGTACGAAATCAGTTATGGTGTCTTTACCAGCAGTTACAATGAACGTATCAGCACTTGTACCACCAGTTAACACATCATCGCCGTGCCGCCAGTAAGTGTGTCATCACCTGCGCCACCTGTTAATGTTAATGCAGTTGGAATAACAGCATCATTGCCCGCTGAAAAATCAAACTGAAAATTACCAGTTGAAGCATCCGTTGACCCCGTGCTTGAAACGGTAATGTGTTGCAATGTTGAATTTTCTGAACGTAATGAAGTATCAAAACTAGTCTCTGGAATAGTAATTTTTTGTGCTATTTGTCCTGTTGCTGTAACAATTACGTCACCAACTGTTAAATTTAAAGCAGAAGCAGAAGATCTAATCAATACATTAACGGTTCCCTCAGCAAACGTGAACTGTGTTCCATTTGTATCATATTGCACGCCAATTTTAGCTACTATTTCATTGGATTGATTACTAATTTCCAGATCAAATCCAACTTGTTTGAATAGATAGTTTTTATACGAACCATCGAATTGCACACGCTCAACATTTGAATTTGCGAGAACATTTTTAACGTTTGCACCAATAACTACCGCTTGCGTTCCAGTTGCACCGTAAACGTGACCAGAATATTAACATGCAAAACAGCATCATTGCTTTCAAGAAAAATTTTGTTTCCTGTAACAACGCTACTTTGTTCTAAAACAGGTTGCAGGGCAGGGATTGTTTGAATTTGTGTGCTGGTGTTGCTTAAAGTTTGATTATCAACCGTCATTACAAAACCTGTTGCGTTAGGCACTAACTTCGCAGTAGTGGTGCCGTTTTCAAAACCAAGCTGCATGCCATTTGTGTCATCTTGCAAACCTGTTTTAACAACCAACGCATCATTTGCATCGTAAATTGCAAGCTTGTTTCCAAGCTGTTTGAATTTGTAATCGGCAATCACGCCAGTGAGTTCGATTCGTTCAATGTTTGAATCTAAAACGATACCTGTGTTGCCTTTTGTAATTTTGACAATTTCTGCGCCTGCGTTGCCAATTATTATCGCTAATGGTCAGTGGATTATTTTCGTCTAAAAAAATTAAAGCCATTGTTAAATCTCCAAATTAAATAATTGAACCTGCGCCAAATGCCGCATTGAATGAATT
>JAQTOT010000233.1 GCA_028713145.1 Methylococcales bacterium | reverse complement strand
GGTTTGCATAATGGTGTTAATACGTCTGCCCATTCCCGCTTTATCTGCCACGGCATAACCATCGATAACGTAAAACTGGATTTTTTTGTCAATCATTTGCTGCTGCATTTTCGCGGGAAGCGATGCCCAAACGTTTTCAACGGATCTCGATGTATTGAGCAAAAACACCGCGTTTTCTGCGGCATTGGCGAGCATGTCATACCGTTCGAGAAAAATCGTTTGATGACAACCAATAAAATTGGCATCGTTTTCAGCAATCAAATAAGTGGCGCGAATCGGATTTGCGCCAAAACGTAGATGAGAAACGGTAATTGCGCCCGATTTTTTTGAATCGTAGACGAAATAGCCTTGTGCGTTTAAAGCAGTTTCTTCGCCGATAATTTTGATGGTGTTTTTATTCGCACTCACCGTTCCGTCACTGCCTAAACCGTAAAACATCGCTTGGAACGTTTCGGCGTGCGCGTCAGTGCGATAATTTGTATCCCACTCCAAACTGCTATGCGTGACATCGTCGTAAATACCGATGGTGAAATTATTTTTAGGTTTGGCGTGTTGCAGTTCGTCAAAAACCGCTTTCACCATGCTGGGCGTAAATTCTTTGGAAGAAAGTCCGTAACGACCGCCTATGACAATAGGCATTGCCGCAAATTTACTTTGTCCGCTGAGATAATCTTGAGCAATTGCGCCGAGAATATCTTTGTAAAGTGGTTCGCCGTCTGAACCGACTTCTTTGGTTCTATCCAAAACCGCGATTTTTTTGCATGTTTCAGGCAACGCCGTAAGCAAACTTTTTGCATCAAAAGGACGGTATAAATGCACTTTTAGAACACCGACGTTTTCGCTTTGGCGATTTAAATACTCAACCGCTTCGGCAACGGCTTCCGCCCCTGAACCCATTAAAATAATGACACGTTCGGCGTGCGCTGAACCTTCGTAATCAAATAAGTGATATTGCCGTCCCGTTAATTGAGCAAAACGATTCATCGCATTTTGTACAATTTCAGGCATTGCGGCGTAAAACGAATTAACGGTTTCACGCGCTTGAAAATACACATCGGGATTTTGCGCTGTGCCGCGCATCATGGGATGGTCAGGCGTTAAAGCCCGATTTCGATGAGCAGAAACCCATTCGTTTTGAATCATGCCACGAAAAACATCATCATCAAATGTGGTGATTTTGGCGACTTCATGCGAAGTGCGAAAACCATCGAAAAAATGCAGCAACGGAATACGACTTTCCAGCGTTGCCGCGTGAGCAATCAAGGCAAAATCTAACACTTCTTGCGGCGAGTTCGAGCAAAGCATTCCAAACCCCGTCATTCGCGCCGACATGACATCACTGTGGTCGCCAAAAATCGATAATCCCTGACATGCCAGTGAACGCGCGGCAATATGAAATACGGTTGGTGTGAGTTCACCCGCGATTTTGTACATATTCGGCAGCATCAACAATAAACCTTGTGACGCGGTGAACGTTGTTGCCATTGAACCCGCTTGCAACGCGCCATGAATCGCACCCGCCGCACCTGCTTCACTTTGCATTTCGATAACTTGTGGTATTGTTCCCCACAAATTAGTCTGACCGCGTGATGACCACTCGTCTGACCATTCGCCCATAGCGGACGACGGAGTAATGGGATAAATGGCAATAACTTCGCTGAGTTTATGCGCCACCATAGCGGCGGCTTGATTTCCATCGATGGTAAGTGTTTGCTGATTTCGCATTGTGCAGCCCTCGTGATGAACAAAAGATGATGACATTTTTCACTACATGGCTGAGTGTACAACGGTAATCTAAAATTGAGTTAAATTTTTAGGGGGAAATGATGAATGTGTTTATTAAGTCGTTGATTTTTTCGATGTTCGTTTTAGCACAAGGTTCAATTTTCAATTTAAGCGTGGCGGATTCTCAAATTATTCAGTCCGCCGAATCAAGCAATATAGAAGTTTTTGTGCGTTCAGGTTGCCCGCATTGTGAAGCGGCAGAAGCGTTTTTAAATGCTTTGCAGCAAGAACAACCGCATTTACGAATCGTGATTCACAATCTTACGCAAGAACCGTCTGATATGGCGCGTTTAGAATCCCTCGCGCAACAGCAACATATTGGTATTGCTAGAGTGCCTGCGTTTTATCTTAATGGACAATTGCTGATTGGTTATTCAGGTGAAAACACGACGGGGAAATGGATTCGTCAACTTTTAGCCTCTAGTGCAACGCCCATTCCCTCCATGCAAAATGAAGCAGGAAGTTGTGATGTTCAACAAACGCTCGAATGTGCTGCGCCCACCGTTGAAAAAACAGAATCGTTTGAACTGGATTTTTTTGGTCAAAAACTCACGCTCACCGAAATCGGTTTGCCGTTATTTACGCTCGCAATGGGATTACTGGATGGTTTTAATCCTTGCTCGATGTGGGTATTGATTTTAATCATTTCGTTGCTTGCGCCGATGCACAATCGTTGGCGAATGTTCGCCATTGCGGGAACATTTGTTGCCGTTGAAGGCATTGCGTATTTTCTATTTATGAGCGCGTGGCTAAATTTATTTTTATGGATTGGTTTGTCGCGTATTTCTGAAATTATTATTGCGCTGATTGCGTTACTTGCTGGCGCGATTAACTTGAAAGATTTTTGGTTTTTCGGGCGAGGATTATCGTGGTCGATTCCCAAAGCACGAAAAACAGATATTTACGCGCGAATGCGCGAAATTCTTAATGCTCAAAATCTGACGGGGGCGTTGATTGGGATTGTGATGTTGGCAGTTCTGGTTCAAATCGTAGAGGTTATGTGTACGTCAGGTTTCCCCGCGCTTTATACGCGAATTTTAACGCTGCAACACTTAGACAATGTGGGCTATTACGGCTATTTACTGCTTTATAACGTCGCGTATATGTTTGATGATTGCGTTG
>JAQTOT010000232.1 GCA_028713145.1 Methylococcales bacterium | reverse complement strand
TTTATTTAATTTTTCACATTTAGGCATGACGTTTCATCCTTCTTCTGATATTCGCTTGAATGACGAAGTAATCAATCGTCGGTGCAAACATGTTGGAAAATAAAATGGCGAGCATAATGCCTTCTGGGAACGCAGGATTCACAACGCGAATTAACACGGTCATTGCGCCAACTAATCCACCGAATACCCAACGACCTGTGTCGGTCATTGCAGCCGTTACTGGGTCGGTTGCCATGTAGACCATACCGAATGCGAAACCGCCAACGGTTAAATGCCAGTACCAAGGTAATGCGAACATGTGGTTGGTATCGCTGCCAATCATGTTGAATAACAATGAAGTCGCAACCATGCCAGCAAATACGCCGCCCATTACACGGTAAGATGCAACGCGAGTATAAAGTAAGAATGCCGCACCAATCATGATGGCAAAAACTGATGTTTCACCTAAACAACCAGGTTCAAAACCCATGAAAGTTTGGAACCAGCTGTAATGTTCCGTCACTGCACTTAAACCGCCGTCAGCCGCTAAACCTAATGGTGTTGCCGCTGTGTAACCGTCAACCGCTGTCCAAACTGAATCGCCAGAAATTGACGCTGGATATGCGAAATACAAAAACGCACGACCTGTTAAAGCTGGATTTAAGAAGTTTTTACCTGTACCACCGAATACTTCTTTACCGATAACAATACCGAAAGAAATACCCAATGCGACCTGCCATAAAGGCATATCAGGTGGCATGATTAAGGTGTAAAGCATTGAAGAAACTAAGAAACCTTCGTTGACTTCGTGACCACGAACGGTTGCAAATAAAACTTCCCACACACCGCCGACTGCTAAAGTCACGATGTAAATTGGTAAGAAATATAACGCACCGTGTGCAAAATTCGATAATGGATTCATGGTGTTATAACCAAAAATCATCATCGGAATACTGCGCCAGTTATCAATCGATGTTTTGCCTAACGCTTCCATCGCTAAATTAGCCTGATAACCTGTGTTATACATCGCCATCATGATGCAGAAGAACGTTGCAATTACAACGAACGTCATGGTGCGTTTTAAATCGTTGCCGTCACGAACGTGCGTTTTACCGCGTGTGACATCGGCTGGTGTGTAAATGAACGTATCGACCATTTCATATAAGCCGTAATAACGTTCAAGTTTGCCACCTTTTACAAAATGCGGTTCTAAACTGTCTAAAAACTCTCTCGCCGACATTTAGCCCTCCTTCTCAATTTTGGTTAAATTCGCTCGCAACACAGGCGCGAAATCGTGCTTACCTGGATCAGCGAATGTGAACAATGACATATCTTCTTCGTCGAGTTCCAAGCAACCGAGCAATTGCGCTTGATCTGAATCACCGATAACGAGTGATTTCAACAACGGTGTTGCCAAAATATCCATTGGCATCAAGGTTTCATAAACGCCAACTGGCACGATTGCACGATTACTACCGTTTTTATCAGTCGTTAATGGATACAAACGTTCTTCTTTTTTATTTAAGAACGGAAGCGAGCCATTGTTTTTCTTGTCTACACTTGAGGTATAAACATTCATTGCTGAGTATTTCTTTTTACCTGCGACAATCCAGCCGAATAATTCACGCGCACGACCTTCTTGCAAAGCCGAAACTTGCAAGTGATATGCACCTAAATAATCGAATGCGCCATGTGCTTGGTGTCCGTAAAGAACTGAACCTGAAACAACGCGATTTTCTAAATCGTCTGCCAATTCGCCAGCGGTTAAATCACTCAAATTCGCGCCAACTCGTGTGCGAACTAAACGTGGATTTTTAACCGTTGGGCCTGAAAGTGCGACCACACGTTCAACATTTAATTTACCTGTAGTAAATAATGCGCCGATTGCGATAACGGCTTGATAATCCAAATGCCACACAAATTTATTGATATTTACTGCATCAATAAAATGAATGTGTGTGCTTGGTAAACCAGCAGGATGAACGCCACCGAATTCAGCAATCGTCACAGGCGCATTGCCTGTTGGGATTTCTGCGCCAGTTGCTTTACAAACGTAGACTTTGCCTTCGATAAGTTTAGAAATAATTTCTAAACCGTTCGCAAAATCCGCTGCACGGTCAGCAATAATCACAGCTGGGTCAGCAGCTAATGGGCGTGTATCGATAGCCGTCACAAAAATCGAATGTGCGTGCGAATCAATAGCTGGCACTTTGCCGTAAGGGCGCGTGCGAAGCGTCGCCCACAAACCAGAAGCCACTAAATTGTCTTTGATTTGTTGAGCCGACAAGTTTTCGAGTTCAGCCGCATCGTATTTAGCGAAGGTAACTTCATCTTTGCCGCTGATTTCGATAACGACCGATTGCAACGCCCGTTTGTCGCCACGGTTAATCGCTTTGACAACGCCTGATGCAGGAGAAGTGAAATGAACGCCAGCATTTTTCTTGTCGCTAAAAAGAGGTTGACCAAGTTTTACCTTGTCCCCTTCGGCGACCAGCATTGTGGGTTTCATGCCCACATAATCTGACCCCAAAACGGCAACCGATTTAACATCGTTTCCGTTTTCAATGGTTTGGCTAGGACTTCCCGTAATGGGAATATCTAGCCCTTTTGTTATTGTAAATTGCATAGTGGAAGCAAACTCCAAGCAAGTTGCAGAGGAATCTTCTGTTTAAAAAAATAGAAGGATGTAAAGACGTAAAACCGCGTTATTACACCACAAAAAGAATGGCTACTCAACTTACGAGACGGGCTTAATTCACGGATAATAAACAAAAATAAAGCGTCCTTACGTTAGTAAGCACGCTTTATTTTCAGTGAAGAAAATCGTATTTAATCTGAATTTGGGGCGTTATCGCTCGATTCTGAATTTGAACTGGAATAACTTGGGCTTGAATGAGATTCAAACGAAGAATGAGTAGATTCAATGAC
>JAQTOT010000231.1 GCA_028713145.1 Methylococcales bacterium | reverse complement strand
CCGCATTTTTTTTGCTCGTCGCTGAGTAACGCCATTTTGTTGTACGCACCACGCAATTTGAACGAGAAAACCGATTGTAGATCTTCGCGTTTCAAAAAAACTTGGTTTTGGGTACGCCCCGAAAGTGTTTTAGCAAAATCTAATGGGGTTTCGATGGCAACGTCATAAACTGACGCGCGTAAAATTTTTTCGATATAACGTAAAGGCATAGAATTAAAAATGACTGAAAAAAGCAAATGTTGCGTTATTATCGCACAATCTGTAATTCCAACGTCGCAACCCTTTTGTGGAGTGAAAAAATGAGCAAACCGAAAGTTTTTATTACTCGTCGCTGGACAGAATCAGTTGAAGCAAAATTGCGTGATTTATACGACATAACCTTAAACGAAACAGACCGACCTTTGAGCGCAGAAGAATTCAAAAGCGCATTGCAAAATTACGATGCGGTTTGTCCTACCGTTTGCGATTCATTTCCTGCCGATGTGTTAAATGTAGAAAATAAACGCTGCAAAATTTTGGCGAATTTTGGTGTAGGGTATAACCACATCGACATCGATGCCGCGAAAGCCAACAATTTAATCGTTACTAATACGCCAAATGTTTTAACGCAAAGCACCGCCGATATTGCGATGACGTTACTTTTAATGACAGCACGTCGTGGCGCAGAAGGCGACCGTTTAGTGCGAGCAAAAAAATGGCAAGGCTGGTGTCCGACCAGTATGCTCAGTTCAAATGTCACGGGGGCAACGCTTGGTTTGATTGGTTTTGGTCGTATCGGGCAAGCAATGGCACGCAAAGCGCATCACGGTTTTGACATGAACATTATTTATTTCAGTCCACGCGAAGCCGACGAATATGTAACGCAAGATTTAAAAGCGCGGCGTTGCGACACGCTCGAAGAATTATTGTCACAATCTGATTTTGTCTCACTGCATTGTCCCGCTGGTGCAAGTACAAAACATTTAATCAACGCGCAAACGTTGAAATTCATGAAGTCCACCGCGCATTTAATCAATACAGCTCGCGGTGATGTGGTGGACAGTCAAGCGTTAATCGATGCGCTAAAAGCCAAACAAATTGCAGGTGCTGGGCTAGATGTTTATGAAAACGAACCGAATTTACACGAAGGCTTTTTAGAACTCGAAAACGTACAATTATTGCCGCATTTAGGCAGTGCAACGCTGGAAACACGCACTGCAATGGGTGAAAAAGTATTGGCAAATTTAGCGGCATATTTTGCAGACTTGCCGTTACCAGACAGAGTTGTTTAAAAATGGAATTCAAAGATTATTTACGCATTTTGTCGCAAAACGATGGTTCAGATTTATATCTCACCGTGGGTGCGCCACCTGCGGCAAAGTTTCAAGGCGTTTTAAAGCCGCTTGAAAATGTCAAACTCATGCCGCCGCGTTTAAAAGAAATTGCCCACAGTTTGATGACCGAAAAACAAATCGAAGAATTTGAACATCAACCTGAATTAAATCTAGCGATTTCAGAACGTGGCATTGGGCGTTTTCGGGTCAACATTTTTCGTCAACGGAACAGTTATTCGCTGGTAATTCGTAACATTAAGCTAGAAATCCCTAATATCGATGTTCTTGGTTTGCCGCCGATTTTGAAAAAAACGATTATGGAAAAACGCGGGCTAATTTTGTTTATTGGCGGCACAGGTTCAGGTAAATCCACGTCGCTTGCGGCACTCATTGATTATAGAAATAGCAATGCCTCGGGTCACATCATTACCATTGAAGACCCAATTGAGTTTATTCATTCGCACAAAAAATCACTGGTTAATCAACGCGAAGTGGGCGTTGATACACTCAGTTATGAAGACGCGCTAAAAAATACGCTTCGCCAAGCTCCCGACGTAATTTTAATCGGTGAAATTCGCTCACGCGAAACCATGGAACACGCGCTCGCTTTTGCTGAAACGGGGCATTTATGTCTATCCACGTTGCACGCGAATAATTCCAATCAAGCCTTAGATCGCATCATCAATTTTTTCCCCGAAGAACGCCGCTCACAATTACTCATGGATTTGTCGCTCAATTTAAAAGCCTTTGTGTCACAACGCCTTGTACCAACGGTTGACGGCAAACGTACAGCGGCAATTGAGATTTTGCTCAATACCCAATACGTCAGCGATTTAATTCTAAAAGGTGAAATTCATGGCATTAAAGAAGCCATGGAAAAATCTGAGGAAATTGGCATGCAAACGTTCGATACGCATCTGCAAAAACTTTATGAACAAGGCAAAATCACGCTTGAAGACGCGCTTGCAAATTCAGATTCGCCAAACAATTTGCGTTTAAAAATTAGCTTGAGTAATCACATTAGCGGTGCAATGCCTGAGCCTGTACATAACATTGAAGCCACAAAATCTAAAATTCCAGAACTCAACATTTCGCTGTTAGACATTAAACTCGAAGATTAAAAAATATGGCTACTTTCGATATTTTTATAAAAGGCATCAATCCCGAGCGGGCGGGCGAAACTGATGAAATCCGCGTCAATTCTGCAAAAGCCTTGAAAATTACCGTGGGAAAATTGGATGGATTGCTCGCGCAACCAAGTGGCTTTTGTATTCGACGAAATGCTCAAGAGCAAGAAGCAATAAATTATCAACGTGCGTTATCTAAATTAGGGCTGGTTTGCCTTTATAGCCCGACAAAAGTGCTGACGAATTTGGAATTAGAACCCATTGAAGAGGAAATGAAAGCCGAATCAATAATCTGTCCAAATTGTGGACATGCAATGACAATTAAAGACGAAATTGAGCCTGAAAAATGCGCCGAATGTGGTATTGAAATCCAAACGTTTTTAGCACAAAAACGCCAAGAGGAAGAACGCGAAGCGATGAAAGCAAAATTACTCGCCTCACAAACCATTCTCAAAGCACAAGAAGAAAAAAAGCAG
>JAQTOT010000085.1 GCA_028713145.1 Methylococcales bacterium | reverse complement strand
CAATCTCTTCAGCATCCAAATTTGCTGCATCATGGTCGCTCGCGGACACTTTTGCCAATTTTGTCCAAAAACGTTTAATCAATGTTGCAGCTTCATTTTTGTTAAGCATTGGCGCAGGGCTATCGTGCATGAATTCTGTCACCGCAGCTGGTGTCGCTGCTTGCGTTTGATGCTTGGCGTGTTGCACAAATTCTGGGATATGAATTGTTTCGGCTTTGATTTGCGAATAACTGGCTTTTTCTTCGTGATAATCGCGTTCTCGAATAATTTCAACTTCATAAGCAGGTGTTTCTAAATGCTTACTTGGCAAAATCACAATGCCCACTTTTAAACGATTTTCTAATCGTTCAATTACGCTGCGTTTTTCATTGAGCAAAAAGGCGGCACATTCAATCGGCAAATGCGCGATGATTTTTTCCACGCCTTTTTTCATTGCATCTTCTTCAATGATGCGAAGTACAGATAACGCTACCGATTCGACGTTTCGAACAGTGCCTTGACCTTTACAACGAGGGCAAGCAAGTTGCGTTGAATCGCCAAGCGAGGGGCGCATTCTTTGACGTGACATTTCCAGCAAACCAAAACGTGAAATCCGTCCTGTTTGAATTCTGGCACGGTCAATTTTAATCGCTTCGCGCAAATGGGTTTCAACTTGACGTTGATGTTTCACTGAACCCATGTCGATGAAATCAATCACAAATAAACCGCCCAAATCGCGCAAACGCAATTGACGAGCAATTTCTTCAGCGGCTTCTAAATTGGTATTGAACGCGGTGTCTTCGATGTCTGTGCCTTTCGTTGCACGGGCAGAGTTAATGTCGATAGAGGTTAGAGCTTCGGTGTGGTCAATCACAATTGACCCGCCTGATGGCAAAGACACTTCGCGGTTATACGCGACTTCGATTTGTGATTCGATGTGATATTTGTTGAACAACGGCACAGCATCTTTATAAAGCCGAATTTTGCTCAAAAAGTCAGGAATTACTTGTTTGAGAAAACTTTTTACTAAATTAAAAGCTTCTAAATCGTCGATTAAAATTTCATCGATGTTGTTTCGCAAATGGTCACGCAAAGCGCGAATAATGACGTTACTTTCTTGGAAAACGAGGAACGGTGCAGCTTGTTGTTGTGCGGAACGATCGATGGCTTCCCAAAGTTGCAATAAATAATTCAAATCCCACTGCAATTCTTCAACATTTTTGCCACAACCTGCGGTGCGAACAATCAAGCCCATATTTTCAGGAATTTCCAAAGCGTGCATGGCTTCGCGCAATTCGTTACGCATTTCACCTTCAATGCGTCGTGAAACACCGCCTGCTTTAGGATTATTCGGCATGAGTACCAAATACGTTCCCGCTAAACTAACGTAAGTGGTGAGTGCTGCGCCTTTGTTGCCACGTTCTTCTTTTTCAATTTGAACAATTACTTCTTGACCAATGCGAATTAAATCTTTGACGGCGGGGCGACGGGGCTTTTCGCCTTCTTCTACATTTTGAGTTGGTACGTTGCGTCGATAATGCGGGGCAATTTCTTTAAACGGTAAAAAGCCGTGTTTTTCTGCGCCGTAATTCACAAACGCCGCTTCTAAACTGGGTTCAACGTGGGTAATGATACCTTTGTAAATGTTGGATTTTTTTTGTTCTTTTGATGGAATTTCAATATCAAAATCGTAAAGTTTATTTCCATCTACTAACGCGACGCGCAACTCTTCGGCTTGCGAGGCATTGATTAGCATTCTTTTCATGCAATGTTATCCTTGGTTATGGTGTGACCTGCGCTGCATTTGCGTATGACTAAACAAAAAGCGCGTTGTGAAAGCGGCTTGCAGTTGCGCGTGAAAAACGAGAGGCGAGAGTGTCGTTTAAGCGGATTAGTCAGCGATAAGGTCAGGGCAGGTGTTTTGTAAATGGTTCGTTTTGGGTCGAACGTAAAACCCTAAAAATTCTGTTTGAGCTTTAAAGCGTCTCAAAGTCGCTATTTCAATCATCGCCAAAAGGTTGCAGTGGTTTAGCGGGGCGATTTTCAAATTTGATTAAAACGCCGCCACTATAACAATCTTATGGTTTTACTTCAATTTGAAGTTTTGACGTAACTTGATAACAAAAATACTGTGGTGTTTTCTCAAAGAGCAGTTTGGTTTTTTGCTAAAATGCGAAGCTATATTTTCACTTTTTACTTTTGAGAATTTTTAATGAAAAAAGCCATTGTTTTAACGGGAATTACCACAACAGGTACGCCACATTTAGGCAATTATGTTGGCGCGATTCGTCCAGCCATTAACGCTAGTCATGACGCAAACGTTTCCCCCTTTTATTTTTTAGCCGATTATCACGCACTCATTAAATGCCAAGAACCTGAGCGTGTAAGACTATCGAGTTTAGAAATTGCGGCAACGTGGCTTGCCTTGGGATTAGATACTGATAACGCCGTGTTTTATCGTCAATCGGATGTGCCTGAAATTTTAGAATTAACGTGGCTTTTAACTTGTGTGACTTCAAAAGGGTTGATGAATCGCTCGCACGCTTACAAAGCGGCGGTGGCTGAAAATGAAGAAACCGCAGGTAATGACCCCGATACAGGCATTACGATGGGGCTTTTTAGTTATCCGATTTTAATGGCAGCGGATATTTTGCTTTTTAATGCCAACAAAATTCCCGTCGGCAAAGACCAGTTACAACATATTGAGATGGCGCGTGATATTGGCGCACGTTTTAATCACATTTATGGCGAACATTTCACCTTGCCCGAAGCGGTGATTGATGAAAATGGCGCGATTTTGCAAGGTTTGGACGGTCGCAAAATGAGCAAAAGTTACAACAACACCATTCCGCTTTTCGAACCTGAAAAGAAACTCAAAAAATTGATTAACAAAATCAAAACGAATTCGCTCGAACCGCACGAACCCAAAGATACGAGCGATTGCACGTTGTTTAGTATGTATCAAGCCTTTGCGAATGCTGATGTAGTTGCTGAAATCGCAAAACGTTATCAAGAAGGCATCGGTTGGGGCGAGATGAAAGCGATTTTGTTTGAAAAAGTGAATGCCGAAGTTGCGCCAGCGCGTGAGCGTTACGAGGAATTATTGTTGCAACCTGATTTGATTGAAGAAAAATTACAAATTGGCGCGGCAAAAGCACGGGCAATCAGTCAACCATTTATTTCACAATTGCGTGAAGCGGTCGGCATTTCGCGTTTTGGCGGTAAATAATGAATTGGAAAGGCATTATTTTAGCGGGTGGTGCAGGAACGCGCTTACATCCGATTACCAAAGCGGTATCAAAACAGCTTTTGCCCGTGTACGACAAACCAATGATTTATTACCCGTTGTCGGTGTTGATGCTTGCTGGGATTCAAGATATTTTGATTATCACCACGCCCGAAGACCAACAAAATTTTAAAAATTTGCTCGGTGATGGCTCAGATTTTGGTGTGCGTTTGGAATATGCAGTGCAGCCAAAACCCGATGGTTTAGCACAGGCGTTTTTAATCGGTGAAAAATTTATCGGCAACGACAATGTGTGTTTGGTTTTAGGCGACAACATTTTTTTTGGACAACATTTTTCAGACAGTTTGAAAAAAGCACTGCAACGCGAAACAGGTGCAACTGTTTTTGGTTATCAAGTCAAAGACGCACAACGTTTTGGCGTAGTGGAATTTGATGAAAATAACAAAGTGATTTCCATCGAAGAAAAACCTGCACAACCCAAATCTAATTACGCGATTACAGGCTTGTATTTTTACGATAATCGCGTGATTGAAATTGCGAAAAATATCAAACCGTCTGCGCGTGGTGAACTTGAAATTACCGACGTTAATCAAACGTATTTAAATGATGGACAATTGAATGTAGAACTTTTCGGACGCGGTTTTGCGTGGCTTGATACGGGAACGCATGACAGCTTGCTTGATGCGGGGCAATTTGTACAAACGATTGAACATCGTCAAGGTTTGAAAATCGCGTGTTTAGAAGAAATTGCCTTTAACAATGGTTGGTTAACGGCGGCAGATGTGAAAGTTCGCGCCGCCGCATTATCTAAAACGGCTTATGGTCAGTATTTGCTGGAAATAGCAAACGTTTAATGGTGTTTTTTGAGGTGTAACCAGCGAGGCGTTGTGAATCCACACGTCTCACTGGTATTTTGATGCCTTATTTGTAATAGGAATTTTAGCAAGTGATTAAACACTCACTAATCGCCATTCTGATCGAAATCATCTACATCATCGTTATTAGTTGTGACAATTATGTCATGCCCCTCATACGGAACACCGTTGATGTCACAGAAACGCAATATTCCAACCGTATCGCCCATTTGAAATCCTGTATTGCGGATTTTAAAGCTACAACTCAGGTCAGGTAGACCATCCGAATTCAGATCCTTGTTTTTTTTCTCACAACGAATGAAGCTTTTTTCATCACCAGTGTGTCCAAAAGCAAGAGTTGCTTGATCTAACATTTTCGTAACGTCAATGTTTTGACTAGAAAGTATAGCAACATCGACCTTCCCTTTACTTTTGGGATTAATGTTATTTGGATATTTTTTTGGTCGGATATTTATTGATATACGGTAGCCTTTAACATTACTTACTGTCTGTTTAAGATTGGTCACTGGATCCAATATACTAACAGCGGCAAGCACATTGGCAATACCACTTGTTTCATCAGTGAAAAGAATGCGTCCATCAGGTAGCCAAGTGGGATCAAGCGCAATGAAGTCTCCGACTTGACTTGGGGTTGAACCATTCGGTTTGATTGTCCAGATCTTCCAGTGTTCTGAGTTTATATCTCGATCAGAGGAAAATAGAATTCCGTTTACCCCCCAGTTAGGATTCCAGTCATGAAAGTTGCCAGTTGTTAACGGCGTTAGATTAGATCCATCAGTATTAACAATCATGAGTGTCGCAGCATCACTGTTACTGCTATTAACAGTTTCAGAAAAGACAATTTCATCGCCCGCAGGAGAAAAGCTAGGGTGATTTTCTTGTCCTGGTAATTTTGTGACTCGCGTAGGAAATGTCCCATCGGCATTTATAATCCAAAGATCATTTGATCCGCCTCTGTCAGAGATAAAAACTATTTTACTTCCATCAGGAGACCATGCGGGTTGACGATTATTCAAGGCGTTGGAAGTTAATTGTACAAGATGTGTACCATCAGCCCAAACCGTCCAGATGTTTGTTACTGCACCAATCGTAGATGCAAACGCAATTTTTTTGCCGTCGGGAGACCATGCTGGTTCTTCGTCAGCAATTGAGTTGGTATTTATTTTGCGGAGATTGGTCCCATCAATATTGGATAACCATAAGTGCATTTGGCTTGTCACACCATCGTAGTCGGATTCGAATACTACGTCATTTCCCATAGGAGACGGAGATGGATTCTTACTAATCACTCCCACATTGTCCTCAGAGGCATAAACAGAAGTGGTAAATAGAAAAATAACAACTAATATTGTTGTCAAAATAGTTTTCATTGTGGTTCTCCTTTATTGATTATTGAACCGTGATTTTATTGACTTAAGAATGCGTCAATGCCAGATTTTATACCACTCGCTGCTTTCGTCGAAGAACCAGTAGCATGTAATATGTCCGAATCTGGATTAGAAAGTCTTGCCACTTCAGCTAAAACTGCGGTCATGCGGGTCGCAGTAACTTTTAAAACACCAACATCATCTCGTGTCTCTGTTCCGCGATTATTAACTCCAAGATTTGATGCAATTTGGCTAACCATTAAATCAGCCAATGTTTTGCTACTAGCCTTGTTTGAACTATATAACACTTTTGAACCGCCCAAGATTCCAAGTTTGATGGGTATTGCTTTATCTACATGAACCGAAACAAAAATATTTGACTTTGCATTGTTTGCTTTCGTACCTCTTTCCAAAGGGGTAAGACATGAATTAACATCTGATTTTGTCATGGAAACTTTATATTGACTCGCTGCAAGCAAATTTCTCAGCGCATAGGAAATTGAGACCGTTAAATCATCTTCATGTAAATATAAACCTGAGAGATTACCTGGTGAATAATCCACATTGCCTACTGCGCCGATTTTTTGACCAATGGAAGGGCAATTGAAACCATGTCCAGGATCTATTGTAACCGAACTGGTAAGTTTGACCTGCGAAGGTGCACCCTCCAAACTGAACCATATAAAACCTTTATCATTCAGTCCATTGTCGAAATTTATTGTTCCAGTATTTGCATCTATTATCGAAAAGGATGTACCTGGTCCTTCGTAGTTTCCATTTGATGTCGCACCATCGTAATCAAATCCAAAAATATCATTTCCAGTCAGCGAAATACCAAAAACTGTAGCACCAGAAAGATTTTGCACACCTACAAGTGTGTCCTCGGCTCCATCATAGGGGCCGATATTGGGATCCGTTTCGAATTTGAGCGATCCGTTCGGATTAATTGTTATAAGTACAGAGCAACTTGGTGATTGTCCAATAGAAGGACAATTTCCAATCGCGAGGACAGCTTTTGAACAAAAGCCAATTCCTATCGTGAATAATATGTGAAAAACAAAAAACCTTACGTTTTTTTGATAATCTAACTTGCAGAAGTTGTTCATAATTGCGACCATCCTTTTTATTTTTAAATTTAAATTTAAAGACTACACAGATTCACACCACAGGATCATTTTGTTTTAGGTGACATAGCCTTCAACATCACGCCGATAACCAGATTTTTAGAGTCGATCTACTTAGTTCCACCCATGAGCTAAACCTTGCCCAGTGATGATGTTAACTATGACATATGTAGAATACAATGTGACAAATTGTCGCGCGACAATTTGTCATAGGTAAAAGGTCAGATTACCTTACTCAGTCGATATTTCATTTATTCTCATACTCATAGTTAATTGCACCAATTTTATTCGAACAGTCTCAGGGCTAAGTTGTTACTCTTCAAGTAGTTATGATTATCATTGACCCTAGCCATCTCTAGTTTAGTTGTACTAAGGTGAAATTTAAGCCAAAATCAAAATGGGTTGAGATGCTGTGAAAGGCTGGTTTGCGAAAAAAACGCGCAGTGGTATTTGGATAATTTCGCGTGATTGCTTGTGCCAAAAATATCAAACCGTCTGCGCGTGGTGAACTTGAAATTACCGACGTTAATCAAACGTATTTAAATGATGGACAATTGAATGTGGAACTTTTCGGGCGCGGTTTTGCGTGGCTTGATACGGGAACGCATGACAGCTTGCTTGATGCGGGGCAATTTGTCCAAACGATTGAACATCGTCAAGGTTTGAAAATCGCGTGTTTAGAAGAGATTGCCTTTAACAACGGTTGGCTTTCAAAAAATGATTTACAAAGACGCGGTGCAGAATTAGCAAAAACGTCTTACGGTGCGTATTTATTGGATTTACATAACTAATACGATTTTTGCGAGCGAACTCGATAGTGGTAGTATAGCCGCAGATAGAGCGATTTTGCTGGTCTTGAAATTTTTCTCGGCAAACGAAGTCGCTTATTTTTTGCATTTTCTTCCAACAATTCCAAATGCCTACAGTGATTTCCTTATGAATGTTAAAAATTACCTAATGATGCTTTTACTCGCCAGCGCACCACAGCTTCATGCTGAAGATGGTAAAGATTTATTCCTTGCGGCAATGAACGGTAATGAAGAGCGTGTCACCACCTTGCTCAATCAAGGGGTTGATATAAATAGCAAAAATGCAGGTGGACGTACTGCACTGATGGCTGCGTGTTTTAGTGGCAATATACACAGCGTTAAAACATTACTTGCTTACGGCGCAGATTCCAATATCGCTGACAATGCAGGCAATACCGCACTCATGGATGCGCTCATTTTTGGTGATGAAGACATTATCAATTTGCTGATTAAATCAGGCGCGAACGTTAACGCAAAAGATGCACAGCAATTGCCGCTTTTAGAACGAGCCAAAAAAATCAGCAATGAAAATGTCATAAAACTACTCGAAGCGGCTGGCGCAAAAGGTGCCGAGCCACCTAAACCCCCTGAACCTACCGCCGAAGAACTTGCCGCTAAAAAAGCGGCTGAAGAAGCTGCCGCTGCTGAAGCTGAAAAACCCAAGAAAAGACGTTAACTTGAGAGGTTAAGGCTATGCGAATGCACATTATCGGTATCGGAACGACTTTTATGACAGGGCTTGCCGTGCTTGCGCGTCAAGCTGGACATGAGGTTTCGGGGTCAGACAGTTGCTTTGATTTGCCAACGCGAAGACAGTTAACGGATATTGGCGTGGTATTAAAAGAGGGTTTCTCACCTGCAAATTTAGACGACAAACCTGAGTTAATCATTATTGGCAATGAATTAGAGATTACCAATGCCGAATTAGTAGAAGCACGGCGGCGAGCCATCCCTTATATTTCAGGGTCGCTTTGGCTGGAAGAATATATTTTGCACGATAAATGGGTGAAAAGTCTGCCACCACATTATGCTGAAAACCCACTCGCAACAAGCAAAAAAGATACGCCTCACGCGCCGCCCAAACCCAGCGAAAAACCAGCAGCTGTTCAACACGCACCAAAAATTCCTCCTGAACCCAATTCAAAACTCAAACGAACGAGTCGTTAATTATGCGTATTCATATTTTAGGTATTTGTGGCACGTTTATGGCAGGTCTTGCCGTCCTTGCTAAACAGTTAGGGCATGAGGTCAGCGGCTCAGATCAAAATGTTTATCCACCCATGAGCGACCAATTGCGCGAACAGGGTATTACGCTTAAAGAAGGTTATTGTGCTGAAAATTTAAGTGATAAACCTGATTTGGTGATTATTGGCAACGCGCTTTCGCGTGGCAATGCAGAAGTGGAAGCCGTTTTAAATCAAAATTTGCGTTACATCAGCGGCGCACAATGGCTTGCAGAAAATGTATTGCAAGATAAATGGGTGTTAGCCGTTGCAGGCACGCACGGAAAAACGACAACCAGCAGTATGCTTGCATGGATTTTAGAATCGAATGGCTACAATCCTAGCTTTTTAATTGGCGGCATTCCGCTTAATTTTGGCGTTTCAGCGCGATTGACGGATTCCAATTTTTTTGTGATTGAAGCTGATGAATATGACGCGGCATTTTTTGATAAACGTTCAAAGTTTGTCCATTACCGTCCGCGCACTGCAATTTTGAATAATTTGGAATATGACCACGCAGATATTTTTCCTGATTTAGCGGCGATTCAAAAACAGTTTCATCATTTTGTCCGAACCGTTCCAAGCGAAGGGTTGTTGATTGCCCCTGAAAATGATTTGGCAATCGAAGAAACCTTAGCGTTAGGGTGTTGGACACCTGTTACATACACCAGTATTCAAGGCGAAGGGACTTGGAATGCGGATTTACTTACCAGCGATGGCAGCCACTTTATTGTTTATTTTGGCGTTCATAATCAAGGTGAAGTGCATTGGAATTTAACAGGTGAACACAATGTGCGAAATGCGTTAGCGGCAATGGCTGCCGCGCATCATGTGGGTGTTTTACCGCATGATTCGATACGCGCTTTGTCGAATTTTCAAAATGTAAAACGTCGCATGGAAGTGATTGCGTCTAAAAATGGCGTGACGATTTACGATGATTTCGCTCATCATCCCACCGCGATTGCAACCACATTAGATGGTTTGCGTCAGCGTGTTGGTGGTGAAAAAATTATCGCGATTGTCGAACCACGTTCAAACACCATGCGTTTGGGCGTTCATCAACACACACTTGCGGCTTCATTGCGAGCAGCCGATTTAGCGATTATTTATCAACCCGAATCACAAAGTGCCTTGACGCTTGCAAGCAATACCGTTGTGTATCAAACACTCGATGAAATTGTGGCGCGTTTTCAACATGAAATTCAATCAGGTTGCCATGTTGTTGTGATGAGTAATGGTAGTTTCGGTGGCTTACATTCTCGCCTTGTCAATGAGCAAGGCTAATTTCAGCATGCAAAAAAACAACACGATTCAAATTTATAAACGCCTTTTAACTTACGTTAAACCACATAGAAAATTCTTTTTTCTCAGCATCATTGGATTTTTAGTTTATTCGGCAACGCAACCGCTGTTTGCTCAGATGATTCAAGAAATCATCGACACGCTGCAAGCGAAATCACACGAAAAATTGTATTACTTGCCGTTGTTGTTTAGCGGCTTGATTATCGTGCGAGGGATTGGCTCGTATTTTGGTAACTATTTTTTAGCCAGAGTGTCAGCAAACGTGATTCATACGTTGCGCTGTGAAATTTTCGAAAAATACACCCAACTTCCGACCGCGCATTTCGATTCAAACAACAGCGGCTACATGATTTCGCGCATCACGCACAACGTCAATCAAGTCGCGCAAGCCACCACCGATGCGGTGCGAAAGGTTGTGCAAGAAGGGCTAACCGCTGTTGGTTTGCTCGGTTATTTGTTTTACATGGATTGGCGATTGTCACTGATATTTTTAGTGATTTCGCCCATTATCGCGGTGCTTGTGCGTTATGTTAGTAAGCGTTTGCGAATGCTTAGTAAAAAAATCCAAGAATCGATTGGTGATATGACACACATCACGTCTGAATTGGTAAATGGGCATCGCGTCGTGCGTAGTTACGGCGGTGAAGATTATGAAAAAACACGCTTTCTGGATAGCAGTTCGCACAATCGCAATCAGACATTAAAACTGATTAGCACTTCGGCAATTCATAATCAAATCATGCAGTTAATCATTGCCATTGCCTTGGCAATTTTAATGTATGCGGCTTTGTTTTTTATGGAACAAGCTAGCGTTGGTTCATTTGTCGGGTATTTAACAGCGGCGTTTTTGCTGCCTCGTCCAATTCGCCAACTCAGCGATGCAAACAGCGACATTCAACGCGGCATCGTCGCGGCAGAATCGTTATTTGAAGTATTAGACGAAAAAGTCGAAATCGACGACGGAGCTTACAGCGTGCCTCGTTGCAAAGGTGATTTAGAATTCAAACACGTTACATTTTGTTATGCAGGCAGTGAAGAAAACGCCTTAACCGACATCAGTTTTACCGCAAAAGCTGGTGAAACGATTGCGTTAGTTGGCGCATCGGGGGGCGGGAAAAGTACGCTGGTGAATTTGGTGTCACGTTTTTATCGTTACGAAATCGGCGAAATTTTGCTCGATGGCATAAATATCAATGCGTATAAACTCGCAAATCTACGTTCACAAATTGCGCTGGTGAATCAGCAAGTCACATTATTCAACGATACGATTGCCAGCAATATCGCTTATGGTGCGTTAGTAGGTGCAAGTCGTGAAGCCATAACGCAAGCCGCAACCGATGCTTATGCAATCGAATTTATCAACAAATTTGAACAAGGTTTAGATACTGAAATCGGTGAAAACGGCGTGAAATTATCAGGTGGTCAACGTCAACGTTTAGCGTTAGCTCGTGCGTTACTTAAAGACGCGCCATTGTTGATTTTAGACGAAGCAACCTCCGCGTTAGACACTGAATCGGAACGTTATATTCAAGCGGCATTGCAAAAAGTGATGGGCAATCGCACTACGTTGGTTATCGCACATCGTTTATCAACGATTGAAAATGCTGACAAAATTTTGGTGATTGATGCGGGGCGAATTGTTGAAGAAGGTTCGCACACAGAATTGCTCGCAAAAAATGGCGCGTATTCTCGGTTGCATGCGATTCAATTCATAGATGAAAAATCAAACCATGACTGAAAGATTTACGTTTATTG
>JAQTOT010000084.1 GCA_028713145.1 Methylococcales bacterium | reverse complement strand
TATCACGAGCAGCCGTAACAGTAGTTAAATCAGCAAGCGCAGTATCACGAGCAGCCGTAACAGTCGTTAAATCAGCAAGAGCCGTAGCCTTTTCAGCAAGCGCAGTATCACGAGCAGCCGTAACAGTCGTTAAATTATCTAAAGCAGCGACTTTTTCAGCAAGCGCGGTATCACGAGCAGCCGTAATTGAAGCCAAAGGATTAAAATTAGCTGATAAACTGTTTGAACTTAATGAAAAAGAAGAAAAAGAAGGAGATTTAAAAGAAGGAGCAGAAAAAGTAGGATTTAAATAAACGCCTATACCGTCTAAAAATTGAACTTTTAAATAATCAGAATTCTGATATTTAGCCCAAAAATTGAGATCAGCAGTTGGCGAAAACTGAAGAACCCCAGAAACATAACGAACAGTAATATCAGAAATGTTATAAGGAATTGTAATGACGTCAGCGGTTGCAACATTATTTACTACAGAATTATTAAAATTAACGGTATAAGTAGCCATAAAAACCCCAAAAAAATTAAATTAAATCTCAATAACCAAAGGCATCGAGATTGCAAAGTGTGAAAGATGCCATTCGCTTACCGTTCCCGCAGTCAATCTTGTAATCTTCGCGAAAAAAAGGGCGTGCCTCGTAAAACGAAGCACAGCCAGAAATCCCAAAGGACACAAACGCAATAAAAAAGATTTTTTTAGCCATGACTAATACCCGTCAAACAAATCAACGATTTCTAAAAACTTCTTTTCAAGTTCAGCTTGGAGCGCATCATTTGCAAAAGTCGGTGAACTGAACGCATGACCGTCAAACCGAACGACAACGAATGAAAGTGAGTTTTTCTGAACCGAATAACGCAAAGAGAGATTGCGAGAATTAGCATCGATGAGCGGAATTGAATTAGTCATGACTAACCACCTATGAACCGAATTTCAACGAAGGTTTTTTCGCATCGTCATTCAAAGCGGATTCAACTGGAGCTGTTACAAGGACAGCCGCGCCACGAGACAAAGACAAACCATTGAAATCGTTAGGCTGAAGCATTGATTCAACGTCTAACAAATAATCGCCCGCTGGATAAAGCGGAATATTATCTGGAAGGTTGATTGCGTATAAACGCGGAAAAGATGAATTAGGGTTATAAATCCAACATTCTTGTGAATTGATTTGCCAAGATCTGCCACTTGCAGAAGTGCCAGAACGCTTTGAAATTGCAGACGGTGTAGCTTGTGCAGGTTCGATAACAACTTTCAACATTTTCGTAATCTCATAAATAATAATTAACCGTCTATAACCAAAAAAAGGTTCTTCACGGGACGGTTAAAAATTATCAAAAAGACTGTAAGTAAAAATAGATTACAAATTACTGACAAATTACTTACATTCAAAAGTGAAAATTAAAATCTTGATTATGTGAATCACAAAATCAAAATAATAGACTAAAACTTGATTATATGATTCAATGAATCAAGTTTTAAGATAAAAACTTGAATATAAGAATCAATAAATCAAGAGGAATAAAATGAACGCGCAAAAAAAATACAAGCAAGTTGAATTGATGCCACTGCCACATGGCGGAAAAAGAACAGGGGCGGGAAGAAAAAAATTAGACGCAAATTTAAAAAAGCATGAAAGTGTGATGATACGAGTAGATACAAGGCTTGTAGAGTTAATAAATGCAATGAAAGAAGAGATTAAAAATGAAAATTTAAGTGAAGTGGAATTAAAAAAATTGATAAAAATTGTTAAAAAACGAGTGCCAATCGACAATGTTTTTAATGAAAGCCTTGATGAGTTTAAAGCGACTGACAAAAAAGCGTATGCAGTGTCAAAAGAGCTTTGGTACTTATCAATTAACCCGCACGAAGCCGACGCAAAAGAAAAAATGATGAATCTGAACGCCGCACAAATAAAAGACTTAGCAAAAAGAAATGGTGTGCCAGGAACAGGAAATAAAGAATCCGTAATAGATAAAATCTTAGAAAAACGACGACTAATAAAAGAAATCGAACAACTTAAAGACGAAGATTATCAAAAACTTACAAAAGAAAAACTGAAAGAAATGGGAATAAAAGCGGGAATAAAAATAAGCCGATTTTTGAAAAAAGAACTTATTATTGAAGCCATAAAAAAACACCCAGAAAATTTCAAAGATTTTTTAACCGCTGAAATAGTGACAATGAACTGGTTGAAAAAAGCAATAATCGCGCATAAAAACGGTGCAAAAATGCACGAACGCATAACAAAAGAACTGAAATTCAAAAAGTTCAATGAGTTTTTAACCGAAAACAATCTAGGCGAAATGAGAGTTGAACCAATGAATAACATGGCTACAATAGAGCCATGAAAATTGAATTTGACCCTGAAAAAAACAATAGAAACATTATTGAACGTGATTTAAGTTTTGAACGTGTTAAAGAATTTGACTTTAAAACTGCACTGTTTGAAATCGATAATCGACATGATTACGGCGAAACAAGAATTATTGCATTGGGTTATATTGGTGAAAGATTACACGTTTTAATTTTCACCCAAAGAACGGAAGCAATCCGCGTCATAAGCCTTAGAAAAGCCAACAAAAAAGAGAGATTACGTTATGAAAACAAGAAAAAACACCACTAAATTTGTAAATGATGATTTCGACATTGATGCCCCTGAAAGCCCTGAATTAGCTGATGAATTTTTTAAAAATGCTGTTTCATTTTCTGAACTTCCACAAGATTTACAAATTATTCTGAACGGTATCCAAAACGAAAACAAAAAAACCACAAAACACAAAAAAAGCCAAATTTTAGGCGCAACTATCCTGTAGAAAGTTAATCATCGAAATTTTGAAAAAGAGAATAGGCGGGATAATCCGCAAAAGAGGTTAAAAACTCGCTCGCAACGTCCCAACCTTGGGACGCTAAAAGCATGAAATCAACGCGCAAATCGTTAGCAACAATGAATTTCCATTGCATTGGGCAGATTGTGCCGATTTCTTCGGCATCATCTTCGAGTTGGTCAACTAAATCATCGTCATCAATATCATCAATGCCGAACCGCGCTTTTAATCCACGCGACCAA
Organism: Methylococcales bacterium; assembly: GCA_028713145.1. Taxonomy (GTDB): domain Bacteria; phylum Pseudomonadota; class Gammaproteobacteria; order Methylococcales; family Methylomonadaceae; genus UBA10906. The sequence continues at coordinate 8,664 of JAQTOT010000084.1, read as the reverse complement.
ATCAACTGCTTTTGCCCTTTCATCGCCTCCGAATACTCTTGAATCATTGGCGCAAGCTCTGGATTTTGTGTCTCTTGGTACAACTTGATTAAGTCGAAAGGCGAAAAGCCTTTTTTCGATGTTTTTATGTGTGCCTTGGTAAGCTCAGAATCAACGCCCCAACCGCCAGACGGCTCAACGCCCCATTTTGAGAGATAATCAGAAGCAAAATCACCGTTCTGAACTTGCAAACCATGCGCCCTGCTAGGTTCTTCAAAACCCGCTTTTAATGCGGCGTTACGCCATTCTTTGTAAAGCCCTTGTTCAAACTCTTGTAAAAATTGCTTATAAAACGGATTTGAACTGACCGCCTGCCCTTCAAATGCCCCTGCTTCGTGAAAATAAAGCTCGTGAACGTGAAAATGCCAGCCGTTCGCGTCGCTGACTGTCAACTCGAAAACCTTGATTGATTGCCCGTGACATTGTTTATTTTTCGTGATTATTTTGTAACCTGATGAACCGCGATAAATCGTGTCGGCTTTTCTGAATTTATCGCGGATTGAAAGCAAAGAATCACTTTTATAATGCGGCGTTGTTCGCGTCACAAAAGAAATAGAACCCCCTTGTTCTTTATGCGCTTCAATCGCTTTTTTAACTTCATTTCGTCGCCGTTCAGTAATCTTTGCCGCACAAGGCACACAATCCCAAACCGACCCGCAAGACTGCAAATTTGAAAGCGAAATTGTCGAATGCTTAACCGATTTAAAAACCGACAAATGCCGCCCTTTCGACTGCACAACCCGCATACACTTTGAAACGCGATGCTCGGGAACAATCTTAGCCATCGTTTTTTGAAGTTCAAACCGTTCCGCCAGAATTTCAGCCTTTGAACGCTTTAAAAACTGCTTATTTGCTTTCGTTAAAAATGTGAACGCTTGCCCTGTGTTTTTGTCATAACACAAAGTTTCTTTCGTGACAGGATTGAATTCAACAAAAATCAAATCAGAAGGCGAAACAGACTTTTTCTTTTCAGACCGCAATGTGTCCAAAACGGCAAAATTAACCGAAAACTTACGTTTTGGTTTATTCAACCGCTTTGGCAAACGAATACCTTTTGCGCCATTACGTTCAATTTCAGTAATCAACCCCATCAAAGCGGGATTTGTGAAAATTACGCCATTCGTAACTTGTTGATTTTCAAACATTGCCTGAAATTTCGCAAGGCTTAACAAGGGCGACATCAAATGATGAAAAATGTGAATGATTTGAATGATTTCTTGAATAAAAGAGACAAATAACAATAGCCAAAATAAATCCAAAAAAGAAACTAAAAAAATAAAATGACCAAAAATAAGAAGTTTGCATAGAACGCTTGAAACGTCTTATAGAGCGACGCATTTCGACTTCAGAATTCATGCCGAAGCCCCCGAATTTTCAGAGTTTTTCAAACGATAAAAATCGGCATCATCGATTAGACGCTGCCTTTTACTTTTATCTTTTGGTTTAGGAAAAATCGCGGACGGAGGTTGTCCAACGATTTGAGCGATATGAACACGAATTCGACGAATCCCTTCGCCTTTCAAAGCGTCGTACACGCATTGACGATGTACATCTAACTGTCTAGCTAAGATGCCAACGGTTTTACCATGTAAGCGAAGAGACAAAATGAGGTCATTGGACATAATTTAAAATTCAGTTTAGTGTAAGTAAAACGTAAGTAAAAATTACTTACAAAATAATAAAAATAATTCAAAACGGCGCAAGTTTACGACTTGAAATCGTATTTTTCAAGATAAACGATAAAGGATATTAAAATGAAAGACCGAATTAAAACATTAAGAGTGAAAGAAAAGATGAATCAAACCCAACTTGGCGAGATTTTGGGGGTTAGTCAGGATGCAATTTCAAAAATAGAAAAAGGAATTAACAATCCAACAGTGATGCAGATTGCAAAAATGGCAGAAATTTTTAATGTGACGACCGATTTCATTATCAATGGAAATGAAAGCGCAAAAGACATTGAGCCGATTGAACGCGAGATTTTAAAAACAATCCGTGATGACAGCACGCTGTACGGAAAACTCATCAAAATGATTGAAGCAAAAAAAATGGTATTTGAAGATTTTGACCATTTTGAGCGTTTGGCGGCGTAATGAAAAAGTTTGTTTTGCTAATTTTGTGCCTTTCACACAGCATAGCCAATGCTGTGCCGCACAAATGCGAAATCAACAACAAAATTGTTTTCCAAGATGCGCCGTGCAATGGCGAAACTCCAGCAAAAGAAAGTGAACCAGCGCAACGCGAACTTTTTGAAAAAGTGTTTATCGGTCAATTAAATGTCATCAAAGGCAAAGAAAGTGGCGACTATACGCCTGTCAAATTTGAAGTTGATGCTGTCAATAATACAAAAAACCGCATTCAATTGATTTTGAAATACGACGGTTTAGACAACGAAGGCTTGGTTATTGATACAACAACGCTAATCGGAAGTATCGATAACAATTCAAACGCAAAAATCAAAAACGGTTTTGGAATAAACAAAAGAAATGCCTTATTAAAAAAGATTGTTAAGTGGCGTTTTAATAGCTGGAAAAGTGCGATAAATTAAACCTACCCGTCGCCTACCAGTAAGCCAAAACCAAAACCTACCCCGTATCGCCTACCCCCAAAAAAAAGTGAAACCACTAACACTCACACAAGCGTCTCAAACCTGCAAGAAAGCAAAAGCCACGCTACTTGATGCAATAAAATCTGGTCGGTTAAGTGCCAAAAAAAACGATAAAGACGTTTGGGAAATTGACCCCGCAGAACTGCACCGCGTCTATCCCTACCAGCTAGAAAACGCTACAAAAAACGCAAACCTACCCCATGAAAAACCAAAACCTACCCCAGAGCTAATAGAAGTTTTAGAAAAAGAAAGGGCGCGGGAACGTGAGCAAATGCAAGCGACGATTGATGACTTGCGAAAACGACTTGATGAAGAAGCCGAAGAGCGACGAAAGTTGACGAAACTACTCGCCCACCAGACAGAACAACCGCCGCAGAAAAAAGAAAACGCATTGTTTAAACGCATTTTCAAAAATCGTTAATTCGAGGCTTGAGTTATAGAGTCAGCAGAAAACGGCAATTGCGGCGTAGGCATTGGTTCATGTTGTCGAATTTCAACGGGCGGAATACGCTTTAGAAATGCAAAGCAATTTTCGGGAGTACACGCGATACTTGAAAAAAAATGCTTAAAAGAGAGTTTCTGCGGAAAATGACACTTCACAAAGTTCGTCGATGAAACAGCGCACATTCCAATCGGTAAAAACTTCAAATCATCATCCCCAATGCCCAACTGTGACCACTTTTTAAACAGTTTCGGCATATCAAGGATTTCGCGTTTTGATTCATTTAATGCAACAACAGGTGTCGCGCCCGCACGCGCCCCCTTCGGGTCACGCACGGACGCACCCCCTGTTGCTTGTGCTGATAGATTTTGTTTTTCTACAGATGCAGAAACGGTTACAGGCGTTGCAGGTGTCATTTTCTTTTTAAAACTGTTGTATTCATAAAAAACTAATATCGCAATCAAAACCAAAACAATGCCAATACCGTAGAGAGCAAAAGGCGTTTTACGTTCAAGTTTCGTGTGCAAAGAAGCCGATTTGTAAAGACTAAAAACCTCTTTCGGCAAAACGTAATTAGATTTAACACCTTCGCCAGTCGTAAAAGCTAAATCGGTTTTACACTGCGGAAATTCAAACTGTAACCGACGCGCCCAAGTGCTTGAAAGATGAATATGTCGAGAAACTAAAGCTCTAACATTGCCATCAATCAGAGAAGGATTTTGAGTGATAAGAAAAAAATCTAAGCCACGATGACGATGGACTTCATAAGCAGCAACCGAAGGAGGAACAGGAGTAGCGGGGTTACGATTACGATGAATATTTTGAACTTCATCAAAAAACAAAATCGCGCCTTTTTCAGCGTATTCGTGCCACATATCGGCACGCAGATAACCCAAAGCCGTATATCGTTGAAAATTAGTGGTTGGTATATCCAAAGGCGGTAAGGTGCAACAATAGTCGCAAGAAGGAGAATCACAAGCCACAATTTCATGAGGCAATTTTAATTCTGGTATGCCGTGAACATACAACTTTCGAGCATTATCAAGCCGAGTTTGTCGCACCATCATATCAAGCGCAAAAGCTGTCTTGCCACTGCCTGGTGTCCCTGTAATTAACGTAATCATCTACGCCCTGGAATTAGTTTTTTCGTTTGAACTAAAGCGGCTTTTGTTGAAACCGCGGATAAACAATAACCTAAAGCGTCAGTAAAACCAGCCATATCAAGCAAAGAAAGAATATTAGAAGCTGAGTTGCCTTGCCAATTTGAAATAACTATCTCTGTTAAATCATCAATCATTTGAGAAAATCCGAGATAAGAAATAAAACCAAAGCCTAAAACAGATAAAAACTGTAATAAACCACTAAAAACAAGATTCATAAAGCACCTATGACGAGCCAAGCTGCGCTAACGCGAGCTGCGGCAATAACTAAAGGTCTAAGCCTTTCAGCAAAATTACAAAAAGGCTGATAAGAAAGATAATGTGTTGAGTTCATAACAGAAATTGAAATGTCCTTAGGACATGAACCGATTTCAGACATCGAAGGCGAAATACGTGAAACATTGATATTTGAATCAGAAAGCGTTGGTTCGTATTCGGGAGAATTCGGATTATTTTTATTTGATTCGTCGGAAGAATCGGCATTAGTGCCAAAAATTCCGAAATTTGCAGAATTTAAAGAAAGCAAAGCATCTTTAATCTTTTTCAATAATTCAGTAGCAGCAGAGTTTGAGCCAGCAATCGAACCGAGATTCGAATTTGATTGAGAAAGTAATTCGTTGCGTTTTTTTGCTGTTTCTTCAGAAAAAAGAGATGAAGGCTCTTTTTCTATCTCACAAACATAAAATCGATAATTAACGCCGTAATAAATAGAAGGGCAAGAACAAAAATCAGTATTAAAAATTGTACAATCACTAAGGCAAATGGAATGGTCAGCGCTATTATAATTATCTGATTTTGACATGATATAAAAAGAAGATGCGGAGTTGGGACAGGAAGGGGGCGAAAAAGTTAAAAAAGTTCTATCAAAAAAGTAAATTCCACCAGAAGCAACTGGTGTGACAGATGTGACAATAAGAGATGGAGCCCAGCCTAAAATGTAGCAAGATGTAGCACCCTTGGAAAATGGACTAGCTATTTTTGTAGAAAAAAACCAAATTTGGGAAAATCTGTTTTGAAAAAAACAATCTGTGTATTTTCCGACAAATGAATTTAAATAAGCGGCATCGTAGTTCGAATTAAATTGCTCATCGCTTTCAAACGCGGGAGTCATTGAAAAATAAGGGACAAAAGGGGCAAAAGCAAAAACAGGACGAAAAGAAAAAAATATCAATAAAAAGATTATTTTCTTCATAACGCGGTCACAACAATCATCAATGAAGAAAATGCACCCATAGCAATAACGAAAGGGCGAATAGATTCAGCCAAATCGCAAAGCGGCTGATAAGAAATTTCATAATGAGAACCCAAAACAGCAAAAGTTTCAGGCTCAGGACAAGAACCAATACCCCAAATCATTGGAGAAAATGAAGATGGAAGTTGTTCTGATGATTCAGATAAAAAAGAATAAGAAGAACCCGCTGTAGTTCCAGTTCCACTACCAGAGCCAGAACCAGAACCAGAAGGACAAGTAGAAGGAATAACAGTGCGACAAGCATCGCCAACGCAAGTAAGCCCATCAGAAGAAGCGCAAGCAAACTCGCCATTATAAGAACCTACAGACTGACCAGCAGGACAAGACGGCGCAGAAAGGCGAGCGGGTTCACAATCAGACGGATTTTTTCCTTGAGAAGCAATACCTTTTAAAGTACCTAAAATTTGACCTAAAAGACCTGTATTTGCTGAATTAGAACCAGCAATTGAACCGAGTTTTGAATTGGCTTCTGATAGCAAATCGTTAGTTTTTTTAGCTGTTTCTTCAGATGCACAGCCTTCGTTTGGATTATTTGGATCAATGGGTTTTGTAGGGTCGCAGGCTTTGTCGTCTTTCGAGGGGTTTGGCGTAGTCTTTGATTTAACAGAAACAGGTTGAGAAGCAGGGCAAGTAATTTCGCCCGTTGCGCCAACGACAGGAGCAACAAAATTTGAACAAGTAAAAGTTTTTGGATCCCAATAACCGCCGAGCGAACCGTCGCCCAAAACGGTATTACACTGAGTTATGCCTAAATCTTTATTGTAATAACAACTGACACCGTCGATTGATTGACCAGAAGAACTGCCTTGGTCAACGCAAGAATCGGGATCGCCGCTATCATCAATGCAAATAACTAACGCATGAGAATTCAAAGATACGAGCAACAACAAAAATAAAAGAAAAGTTTTCATTTTCTTAATTGCTCAAAAGAATCCAAACGCCACCAACAAACGCATAAATAATGGAAAGACTATGAACGTCAGAAATTAAAACCGATGTCATTAAAAAACCCTCCGCAAAATTTTGATGCACCAAGCAGCAATAAGAACGCCAACAACAGCCGAAGATATTTGAATCGAATCATCAACCGTTAAACCCGTAAAACTGTTATCAAAACCCAATTTTTCACAAGTCGCCAACGGATAAACGAAACTCTGCAAATTGCCGTTAGAGTTCAAGTAATTTACTGTTACACCGCTACCAAAACTCGAAACCGACTGAATCACACCGAAACCGTCAAGAAAAAAAGCCGAATGAATTGAATCGGCAACTTGCTCAACGGTTTCATAACAAAAAGATTTATATAAATATCCGCTCATGATGTTTTTGTATACGCATAAACAAAAAAGGAGGCTTTAAGCCCCCTTCTTTGATTGAACTGTTAGAGAGCGCGTCGAATATATTTAATGCCAGCAATAGCAATTAAAACGCCCATGACAGCCGCGCCAATTGATGCAACATCAGCAAGAAGGTCATCAATCGGACCTGTATCAACAGCAGCATAAGCAGCAGAAACGGTTAAAACAGAAGTTACAGCTACAGCAGAGACTACACCTGCAATTTTTTTAATTTTGAACATGAGAAATTCTCCAAAAATATGTCGGGGTAAAAACCCGCAAAGTGACGTTAAAACACTGACCGACGTAGTTTTAGTACAGCTAAATCAAAATGTCAGACGCTACGAGCAAAGGTTTATTTGCGATTAGCGCGATTTGAACAGTTTGAGAATCTAAGCCTGACCCGTCGGCATCATAGAAAAGTGCGCCAGTTTTTGAGTTATAAGCAAAAGCTGGTGATTCGTTTGTAAAAGTGAAATCAGACGTTACAGCAGTGACAAAATTTGCAGCATCTAAAGCAACTGGTGTTAATGAATCAGTGAAAACTAATTTATCAAGCTCGACAGATTTAAAATCTTTGATTGTTGAAAAACCTTGCAAAGATAAAACAAACGTATCAGCATCGGCACCGCCAGAAATGACATCTTTACCAGTGCCAGCTTTAATAACATCATTGCCTTTTCCGCCGACTAAAACATCATCACCCGCGCCGCCATCAATCGTGTCGTTACCGTCACCGCCATCGATAGAATCATTGCCTGATTGCGCCGTAATCGAATCGTCACCTTTACCGCCCTTAATGTTATTATCACCAAGACCGCCATTTACTGTGTCGTTACCATCACCCGCGTCGATTTTGTCATTGCCCTGACCCGTAGTGATTGAATCGTTACCTTTACCACCTTTAACATCGTTTTTACCATCACCAGCATTGATAGTATCGTTATCATCACCGCCATCGATTAAGTCATCCTGTTTGCCAGAATTGATAATGTCATCACCTTTACCGCCCAATAATTTATTAACGCCGTCACCAGCATTGATAAAATCATTACCGTCACCGCCATCAATCGTGTCATTAAGCGTTGAACCAATAATTGAATCATCGCCTTTGCCGCCTTTGATGTAGTCATGACCACCGCCGCCTAAAATGGTATCGTTACCAATGCCGCCATCAATGTTATCTTCTTTAACAGAACCAAAAATCGAATCGTCTCCCGCATCACCACTTAATTTATTACGACCTTCAAGCGAAACAATTAAATCGTTGCCATTACCGCCAGAAATGACATCATCACCCGCGCCACCGTTAATTGTGTCACTACCGTCACCACCAGTAATCAGGTTATTACCAGCATTACCGACAATGAAATTATCACGCACGTCAGCAGTAAGTTTTAAATTACCAGCACCGTTAAAAGTGATATTTGCAAGATCGGAAGTGATTTGTTTTTTATCTGCGTCAATCGCTAAAAATTCGGAAGGCGTTGAAATTGAATTAAAAGCAGAAATAGCAAAATCTAAAGCAGTTTTTGCATCAGTTTGAAATTGAGAAACAGAATCAACGCCAACATTTGCACGCAAAACAACAAGTTCACCAAGGGCATCAGATAAAGAGTATGCCATCTGATGACCATAAGATTCCGAAAAAGACAAATCAGCAAGCGCAGTATCGCGTGCAGCCGTAACAGTAGTTAAATCAGCAAGAGCGGTATCACGAGCAGCCGTAACAGTAGTTAAATCAGCAAGCGCAGTATCACGAGCAGCCGTAACAGTCGTTAAATCAGCAAGAGCCGTAGCCTTTTCAGCAAGCGCAGTATCACGAG
>JAQTOT010000083.1 GCA_028713145.1 Methylococcales bacterium | reverse complement strand
AAACTTGCCTCAAATGAAAATACATTAGGTATTGGCGAAAAAGCCAAAGTGGCGATTCAAAATGCTATGGCTGATTTAGCGTTATATCCTGATGGTAGTGGATTTCATTTAAAAAACACGTTAGCCAATAAATACGCCGTTACGCCCGAACAAATTACGCTTGGTAACGGTTCAAATGAAATTTTAGAACTCGTTGCGCGCGCTTTTTTAACACCTGAAAATGAAGTCATTTTTTCGCAACACGCTTTTGCGGTTTATCCAATTGTCACGCAAGCTGTTGGGGCAAAAGCGGTTGTTACGCCTGCGATAAATTACGGTCATGATTTGTTGGGAATGCTTGAAAAAATTACGAGCAAAACACGTCTTGTTTTTATTGCTAATCCAAATAATCCGACGGGAACATTGCTTAAACAAGAAGCGATTGAACATTTTATTGATATGTTGCCGCAGCACGTTATTTGCGTGTTAGATGAAGCGTATTTTGAATTTGTGAGCCAAACTGAAAGCGTTGATTCGGTTTCGTGGTTGCAAAAATTCCCGAATTTAATTATCACACGCACTTTCTCAAAGGCTTATGGTTTAGCGGGTTTGCGCGTTGGTTATAGTTTGTCGAGTGTTGAAATCGCCGATTTGTTAAATCGTGTCCGTCAACCGTTTAACAATAATTCACTTGCATTAGTCGCTGCTGAAGCGGCTTTGAATGACGTAGAGCATGTTCGAGCAACGGTTGAAAATAACACTGCTGGCATGAAACAACTTACCGATGGTTTTGCTGAATTAGGGCTAGATTGGATTTCGTCAGCAGGAAACTTCGTTTCGGTTGATTTAGACCAACCTGGTACACCAATTTATGAAAAATTGTTGCGAAAAGGCGTAATTGTCCGCCCTGTTGATGTGTACGAAATGCCGACTTTTTTACGCATCAGCATTGGCACGCCTGCTGAAAATGCGAAATTTTTAACTGCGCTAAAAGAAGTATTGAGTAATGTTTAAAAAAATATGCGTGATTGGCGTTGGTTTAATTGGCGGTTCGATTGCAAAAGCGGCACGAAAAAATAACTTGGTCGAAACAATTGTTGGTTTCGGACGCGCTGACGATTTGGAAAATTTGCAACTTGCGAAAGAATTGGGCGTGATTGACGAATTTTTTACCGACATTGAACCTGCCGTTTTTGAAGCCGATTGCGTAATTATCGCAACGCCTGTTGCTGCAACTGAAAATGTTTTAAACCAACTCAAACCGTTTTGGTCACAGAATACAATTTACACCGATGTGGGCAGTACAAAAGGGAATGTTGTTGAAGCGGCAAAAGCTGTTTTTGGTGAGGTTCCTGTAAATTTTATTCCTGCTCATCCCATTGCTGGCGCAGAAAATAGTGGCGTTCAAGCCGCGCTGGTCGATTTATTTTTGAATAAACGCTTAATTATTACGCCGCTTGAAAATACCAATTCAGACGCATTAAATACGTTGCGCCAATTTTGGGAAAAAATCGGCGCAATTGTTTCGCTGATGAATGTACAAGAACACGACAGCGTTTTGGCGGCAACCAGTCATTTGCCGCATATTTTGGCGTTTGGGCTTGTTGATATGCTTGGACATCGTGACGAACAAGAAGACATTTTCAAATTCGCCGCAGGCGGATTCCGAGATTTCACGCGCATTGCATCAAGCGACCCAACGATGTGGACAGCGATTTGTGAAGCAAATAAAAACGAGCTTGTGCCATTGCTTGAACAATTCAAAACGGAATTATCGAAAGTTCAAACGTTGCTTGAAACAGATGATTACGCGCAACTTTCAGAATTGTTTGCTTATGCAAATACCGCGCGGCAACGCTTTTTAGCGCAACAAACTCCTTAGGATTTTCCATGTCAGACCACAAAATTTATCCTATCAAACATAACATTGCCGAAAAAGCCTTCATCAATGCCGAGCAATATCACGCGCTGTATCAACAATCGATTCAACATCCCGAAGAATTTTGGGCAAAAAAAGCAGTGCAGTTTTTAGATTGGCATTCAACTGATTGGAAACAGGTTTTAGATTACGATTTTTCGCAAGCCAAAATTCGCTGGTTTGAAGGCGGAAAACTCAACGTCAGCGTGAATTGTTTGGACAGACATTTGCCTGACAAAGCGCATCAAACGGCGATTATTTGGGAAGGCGATAATCCTGAAAATTCAAAAAAAATCACTTACGCGCAATTGCATGAACAAGTTTGCAAATTTGCTAACGTGCTAAAAAATCACGGCGTTAAAAAAGGCGATCGTGTTTGTATTTACATGCCAATGATTTTGGAAGTTTCGGTTGCAATGCTGGCTTGCACACGAATTGGCGCAATTCATTCGATTATTTTCGGTGGCTTTTCTGCTGAATCACTCAAAGAGCGAATTTTAGATTGTGATTGTCAACACGTTGTTTGCGCTGACGAAGGTTATCGCGGCGGCAAAGTGATTTCTATGAAAGCAACGGTTGATAAAGCTCTCGAAGGTTGTCCAAATGTAAAAAGTGTTTTTGTTGTGAAAAATACAGGCAATTCTATTGCGTGGAATGAAAACCGTGATTTTTGGTTTCATGACGAAATGGCGGCTGCGTCAAACATTTGCGAACCTGAATGGATGGACGCAGAAGACCCGCTTTTTATTTTATACACGTCAGGTTCAACAGGAAAACCCAAAGGCGTTCTGCATGCCACAGGCGGTTATTTGCTTTACGCCGCGATGACGCACAAATATATTTTCGATTATCAAGACGGGGAAATTTATTGGTGTACGGCAGATGTGGGTTGGATTACGGGGCATTCTTATGTGATTTACGCGCCACTTTGTAATGGTGCGACAACTTTGATGTTTGAAGGTGTACCAATGTATCCAACGGCTTCGCGTTTCTGGGACGTTGTCGATAAACATCAAGTGAACATTTTTTACACTGCACCGACAGCCATTCGCGCCTTGATGGCAGAAGGTGATGAATTTGTTACCAGAACCGAGCGAACTAGTTTGCGAGTTCTAGGAAGTGTCGGTGAACCGATTAACTCGGAAGCGTGGGAATGGTATTACCACGTCGTAGGGCATAACGAATGTCCGATTGTGGATACTTGGTGGCAAACCGAAACAGGCGGCATCTTAATTACGCCGCTGGTTGGCGCGACAGAATTAAAACCTGGTTCGGCAACTCGTCCATTTTTTGGCGTGCAACCTGTAATTTTGGATAACGACGGACATATTCAACACGGTGCAGCAGAAGGTATTTTAGCCATTCGTTTTCCAACACCAGGTATGGCTCGCACGATTTATGGCGACCATCAGCGTTTTATCGATACCTATTTCAAACTTTATCCAAATTATTATTTTACGGGCGACGGCGCACGGCGTGATGAAGATGGTTATTTTTGGATTACGGGGCGCGTTGATGATGTTTTAAATGTGTCAGGTCATCGCATGGGAACGGCTGAAATTGAAGATGCACTTGATTTGCATGAACACGTTGCAGAATCTGCGGTTGTCGGTTTTCCGCACGCAATTAAAGGTCAAGGCATTTACGCTTACGTTTCGTTAAAACACGACACGCCGCCAACTGATGAATTGAAAAAAGAGTTAATTCAATTAGTTCGCACTGAAATTGGCGCGATTGCGACAATTGATGTCATTCAATGGTCGCCGAATTTGCCAAAAACCCGTTCAGGAAAAATTATGCGCCGCATTTTGCGAAAAATTGCCGCCAATGAATTGGACGATTTAGGCGATATTTCAACGCTTGCGGATTCGTCAGTGGTTGAAGAAATTGTTGCAAACCGATTCGCTGCCTAAAATTTACGCCCTTTTTGATATACTTTTACGCAACTTAATCCACTTAAAATTTAAAAAACTATGGCTCAATATATTTATTCGATGAATCGGGTGGGCAAAATTGTTCCGCCTAAAAAATACATTCTTAAAGACATTTCGTTGTCTTTTTTTCCTGGTGCAAAAATCGGTGTTTTAGGTTTAAACGGCTCGGGTAAATCGACGTTGCTCAAAATTATGGCAGGTCTTGATAAGGACATCGAAGGCGAAGCGATTCCGCTTAAAGGCATCAACATCGGTTACTTGCCGCAAGAACCACAGCTTGACCCAAATAAAACCGTGCGTGGCAACATTGAAGAAGCCGTTGCACACATTAAAGAATCACTCGCAAAACTTGACCAAGTTTATTTAGATTATGCAGCTAAAGATGCGGATTTTGACAAACTCGCCGCTGAACAAGCACGTTTAGAAGACATTATTAACGCTTGTGACGGACATAATTTAGACCGCAAATTGGAAGTTGCCGCTGATGCGTTACGTTTGCCTGAATGGGATGCCGATGTTACGAAATTATCAGGCGGTGAAAAACGCCGCGTCGCATTGTGCCGTTTGTTACTTTCAAATCCTGATATGTTGCTGCTCGACGAACCGACTAACCATTTAGATGCTGAATCGGTGGCATGGCTTGAACGCTTTTTACACGATTACACAGGTACAGTTGTTGCTGTGACGCATGACCGTTATTTCTTAGATAACGTGGCAGGTTGGATTTTAGAACTCGACCGTGGCTCTGGTATTCCTTGGGAAGGCAATTATTCAAGCTGGCTCGAACAAAAAGGCGCACGTTTATTGTTAGAAGAAAAACAAGAATCAGCGCGTCAAAAAGCCATGAAAGAAGAGTTGGAATGGGTACGTTCTGGCACAAAAGGTCGTCATGCAAAAAGCAAAGCCCGTTTAGCGCGTTTCGAAGAATTATCGTCGGCAGAAACGCAAAAACGTAACGAAACCCAAGAAATTTATATTCCACCTGGTCAGCGTTTAGGCGATGTGGTGATTGAAGCGAATGGGATTTCAAAATCGTTTGGCGACAAATTGCTATTTAGCGATTTAAGTTTCAAATTACCACCTGGTGGCATCGTGGGAATTATCGGTGCGAATGGTGCAGGTAAAACAACTTTATTTAGAATCATGGCAGGTTTTGAACAACCCGATTCAGGCGAATTGAAAATTGGTGAAACCGTCAAACTTGCTTACGTTGACCAAATGCGCGACGACATGGACGCGAAAAAAACCGTGTTTGAAGAAGTCTCTGAAGGCTTAGATATGGTAACGGTCGGCACTTATCAAACGCCTTCGCGTGCGTATTTGGGACGTTTTAATTTCAAAGGCGGCGACCAACAAAAATTCATCGGCGATTTATCAGGCGGTGAACGAAACCGTGTGCATTTAGCGAAATTACTCAAAATCGGCGGCAACGTTTTATTGCTCGACGAACCAACTAACGACTTAGATGTTGAAACCTTGCGAGCGTTGGAAGAAGCGATTGAAAGTTTCCCTGGTTGTGCGGTCGTGATTTCGCATGATCGTTGGTTCTTAGACAGAATTGCGACGCATATTTTGGCGTTTGAAGGCGATAGCCAAGTGGTTTGGTTTGAAGGTAACTATGCTGATTATGAAGCTGACCGTCATCGTCGTTTAGGCACAGATGCGGATTCACCGCGTCGCTTGAAATACAAAAAATTATCTTAATACTCAACTTGTCAGGAGTGGTTTAAAAGAACCACTCTGGTTGTTTTCCCCTAATTGAGGAAGAGTATTAGCCACCTTAAATGTTAGAAAAAATCTTGAAATATCATGTGGATAAACAAATATACATTGTGGCGCAATAATTGTTTATGAGGCTGAGTGGCTTTTGCAATTTTTACTTCAAAAAATTGTTGTGAGCCGTATTTCATCTATTTCAAACTTAAAATTTTAGGAACTTCAAAATGCGTAAAGTTTTCACTTCTTTACTACTTGCATCAAGTATCACGTCTGCTTATGCAGAAACAACGGCAACTGCTACAACACCTGCAATTGCCGAAATTCAAACCAACATCGGCACGATTACCGCGCAATTAAACTGGGAAAAAGCCCCCGTCAGTTCACAAAATTTTGTGAATTATGCAAACAAAGGCTTTTACAAAAACATCGTTTTTCATCGTGTGTTGAAAGATTTTATGTTGCAAACGGGCGGTGTTGACGTAGTCACAGGTCAATTTAAAACGCCTGATGCGCCGATTGCGAGCGAAGCGGGTAATGGTTTAACGAATTTGAAATACACGCTTGCCATGGCAAGAGCGGCTGATCCAAATTCTGCAACCTCACAATTTTTCATTAACACCAAAGATAACGACTTTTTAAACAAAGGCTACTCTGATAAAAATGGAAACGTCTCTGACGGTTATACGGTTTTTGGCGAAGTAATTTCAGGTAAAGAATTTGTCGATAAAATTAACAATTATTTAACCATTACAACAGGATATAGCAGCGACGGTGGCGTGCCTGTTATGACTGACGGCGTTTATGAATGCGGTATCAATTTCTGTTTGAGAAAAATTTACATTGAAAATGTTTATTTGAGTCAAGTGGCAGACAAAATCAATTCTTACACGCGCGTAATGGTTAATGGCACAGGTGGTCGCGTTACCAGCTCACCAAACGGTATTAGCTGCATTTCAACCAGTAAATCTTGCATATTGAAAAAACCATTCGGCACAACTGTGTCATTGACTGCAAAACCTTCATCGGGCTATGAATTCAAAGGATGGAGTGGCGATTGCTTAGGCAATGTAACACCATTAGTTCTTGATACTAAAGCCAAAAACAATAACTGCACCGCGACGTTTGCTAAAAAAGGCAGTCTTTAATTTTCACTTTTACCGTTAAAAAACTATGACCAACGTCCAAGATATTTCCAGCGCAATGAGTCCTGCTGAAAAACGTGCTATCGGTTCGCTTGCTAGCGTGTATGCGCTGCGAATGCTCGGGCTGTTTATGATTTTGCCTGTATTGTCGCTATTTGCTCAAGAACTTGACGGCGCAACGTCTGCGTTAATTGGGCTTTCAATGAGCATTTACGGCTTGCCGCAAGTGGTTTTGCAAATTCCATTCGGTTTGCTTTCGGATAAATTCGGACGTAAAAAAATGGTGGTGATTGGCTTGGTTTTATTTTTTGCAGGCAGCGTGGTTGCTGCGTTATCGACGGATATTTATGGCGTTTTAATCGGTCGGGCGTTGCAAGGTGCAGGTGCCGTGTCAGCCGTGATTATGGCGTTGGTTGCCGACTTGACCCAAGAAATTCATCGTACCAAAGCGATGGCGACCATTGGTATGAGCATTGGTTTATCATTTGGCGCAGGCATTGTTTTGGGACCAATTGTGGCAGCGACGTTTGGCGGATTGCACGGCGTTTTTTGGACAACCGCTGTTTTAACGTTGCTTGCCATTTTGGCAATTTTATTTTTAGTCCCAAATCCACAAAAAACAAAATTGCATCGTGACGCAGAATTCGTACCGTCTGATGCGATGGCGGCGTTGAAAAATGCAGAGCTTTTGCGTCTGGATTACGGCATTTTCATTTTGCATTTAATTTTGATGGCAATTTTCGTGGTTGTGCCAACGCTTATGCGTGATGCAGGTCTTGAAAAAGGCACTGAATGGCAGGTTTATTTACCTGTTTTTGTGGGTTCGATGGCGTTGATTGTGCCGTTTATTATTTTGGCAGAGAAAAAACGCCAAATGAAAAAAGTGTTTTTAGGCGCGATTGCCACGCTTTCCATTGCGGGAATTGGTTTTGCGTTATTCCACGAAAATTTAACGACCTTGATTGTGTTTTTAAGCGTGTTTTTCTGCGGCTTTAATTTACTTGAAGCGACGTTACCATCGCTGGTTTCAAAAACCGCCCCTGCGGATTTAAAAGGTACAGCGATGGGCGCATATTCAAGCTCGCAATTTTTAGGCTTATTTTTCGGCGGGTTAGTTGGCGGTTGGTTTAACGGACAATTTGGCGTAACAGCGGTATTTTTAGTGTGCGCGACGCTTGCTGCAAGCTGGTTTGCTGTGTCATTTTTCATGAAAGAGCCTCGTTATTTAGCGAGTTTGCTGATTTCAATTGATGTGATGAATGAAAAAGACGCGCTTGTGTTTGTCGATGAATTGTTAAAAGTAACGGGGATTGCCGAAGCGGTTTTGCATCATGAAGACGCAGTGGTGTATTTGAAAGTCGATAACGCACAACTCGATAAAGAAATGTTGCAAACCTTGATAAATGAACATATTCACGCCTTTCAACACGTTGTTTAATCATGAACGAAATTAGCAAATACCATTGGGGCGTAGAGGAAGCAGTTTCGCAATTACGAAAATTGCGTGTGCAATCACTCGAAAATCGCAATCGTCGCCATAAACCACCTAAATTGCCGTCGAGAAAAGAATTGCAAGTCATTTTGGATGGTTTGAGTGGGGTGCTTTTTCCAAATCGTTTAGGTCGTCCAGATTTAACCGAAGAGGGAATTGATTATTTTGTGGGCTTTACGCTGGATCGCGTATTACATGATTTATTCAAACAAATTCGCCGCGAGTTGCAATTTATTTCAGGCAGTGAAGGCATTGATGAAGCCGCGCATCAAAAGGCGATTGAAATTACACGCGTGTTTAACACGCAATTACCCGCCATTCGTGCCTTGATTGACAGCGATATTCAAGCGGCTTACGAAGGTGATCCTGCTGCGCGAACACCTGATGAGGTGTTGGTTTGCTATCCAGGTTTGATGGCGGTGATTTATCAGCGTTTAGCGCACGTTTTATATAAAAATGGCGCACCACTTGTGGCACGAATGATGACTGAACTTGCCCATTCGGCAACGGGCATCGATATTCATCCAGGTGCAGAAATTGGTGAAAGTTTTTTTATTGATCACGGCACAGGCGTTGTGATTGGTGAAACGACGATAATCGGGAGAAATGTACGTTTATATCAAGCGGTTACGCTTGGTGCAAAACGTTTTGAAAAAGCTGAAGATGGCAGTTTGGTGAAAGGGAATTTACGGCACCCGATTGTGGAAGATGATGTCGTGGTGTATGCAGGTGCGACGATTCTAGGGCGTGTTACGATTGGTAAAGGTTCGATTATTGGTGGCAATGTTTGGTTAACGCATAGCGTTGAGCCACGTAGCGTGATTACACAAGCGAGTGAACGCAGTGAATAATAACGTGTGTGTTGTCACTAAGCGTTGTTATCGTGTATTCTACGCGCTCATTCAAGGGGGCGACATGGCTTCGACGTGGGTAGCAAAACCTAGAGTGCATGCCGAGGACAGTACACCTCGTAAATCCTACTGAAACTTAAGTATTCGCAAACGACGAAAACTACTCAATGGCTCTCGCTGCTTAATAACAGCCTCCATTCCTTTGACCATCTGTGCTTATGCGGGTGGAGTTCCTTCGGGAACGCTCAGAGGTCATTTACATAAGATCGCGCTGAAGTTTGTCTGGGATGGACGCGCTAAAACTCTACAGAATCGCTGGTAACTTTTTTGGCTCGACGGAATGTTACTAGCTAAATCAAAGCTCGAGATAAGCATGTAGACCTTGTGGCGGAGTGCTTACGGACGGGGGTTCAATTCCCCCCGCCTCCACCAAATATAAGTTTTAAGAAGTCTCAGATAGTCCAAAGAACCCGTAAGTTTTCTAACTTGGCGGGTTTTTTATTGTCTTGCAGTGTCCAATAAAATCTATTGACATACCCCCGTTTCATGGGGTACTTTTCGGGGTACATTCAATACCCCCAAAGTCGATACCCCCCCCAATGCTCACAGATACCACCTGCAAGAACGCGAAAGCCAAAGACAAGCCTTATAAACTCGCAGACGAAAAAGGCATGTTTCTGTTGGTCAATCCCAACGGCTCAAAATACTTTCGTCTCAAATATCGAATCGACGGCAAAGAAAAATTATTAGCTCTTGGTGTTTATCCGCAAATCAGCTTGAAACAAGCGCGTGAAAAACGAGATGAAGCAAAACAACAACTCGCCGATGGTATCGACCCAAACGACAACAAAAAGGCGGTTAAATTAGCCAAAGCCGATAGTGCGGCAAATAGTTTTGAAGTGTTGGCGCGTGAATGGTTTGAGCGAAATATGAGTGACAAATCAGAAAGCCACCAAAAAAGAACCTTAGGAATGTTAGAGCGTGACGTTTTCCCATTCTTAGGCAGTAAGCCAATAGCAGATATTAAAGCTCCTGAATTATTAACCGTACTGCGAAAAATTGAAGAGCGCGGCGCGATTGAATCGGCGCATAGAACGTTGCAGATATTCGGACAAGTCACACGCTACACAATCGCCACAGGGCGCGTTGATGTTGATATATCACAGTTTTTACGCGGTTCATTAAAGCCCGTCAACGGGGGGCATTTTTCAGAAATCACCGATATAAGAAAATTAGGCGCATTGCTTAGAGCCATAGATAGTTACAGTGGTTCATTGATTGTTAAAACGGCTTTGCAAATCGCGCCACTGGTATTTGTTCGACCTAGCGAACTGCGCGGCATGGAATGGTCACACATCGATTTTGACACTAAGGAATGGCGGTATTTAGTCACAAAAACAAACGTTCAACACATCGTGCCATTAGCGAATCAAGTTATTAACGCAATTCAAGAATTACAACCGATTACAGGGCATGGACGCTTTGTTTTCCCCAGTGAAAGAACGCCCGACGGTTCGCGCTGTATGTCTGATGTTGCTTTACTTGCAGCATTACGAGGCATGGGATTTAGCAAAGATGAAGTGTCAGTGCATGGCTTTAGAGCAACCGCACGAACCTTGCTTGATGAAGTTTTAGGCTTTCGACCTGATTTTATTGAGCATCAATTAGCACACGCAGTAAGAGACCCAAACGGCAGGGCATACAATCGAACCGCACATTTAGAAGAGCGTAAAAAAATGATGCAAGCGTGGGCGGATTATTTAGACAGTTTGAAAACATCGAAAATTAACCAACAGGAATAGCTAATATGACCGCAACCATTTTAAATATTCACGAGTTTTACAACGGACTCAAAAAAGCAGGTTTCAATGAAGAGCAAGCCGAAGTTATTGCCAACATTCAAGGTAAGACCGCAAGCGCAACTCTTGAGCAAATCAAAAGCGAAGAGCTTGCAACTAAAGCAGACCTTTCAGAAGCAAAATTTGACATTATCAAATGGATTGCCGCTATTGTGATTGGTGCAGGCGTTGCTCAAATCTTCGCCATAATGGGGCTGCTCAAATTACTAGGAAAGATTTAAAAACTGTTTCGTGACGTTAATGTTGCAAGCAGTTAAAATCCAATAACTAAGCCTAGATCGACGGGGCAAAAGTCGGTCATGCCTTAACCGATTGGCTTAGTTTCTTTTTTAAGGCGAAAACATTAAAAGGCGGTGTTTGTGATTAAGGTTTGGTATGACGGTCATGGATATGACTATTTAATGGGGCAATCAGGCAATCAGGCGGAAAAATAGAAGGAACACAAGGACGAAAACAAGGTTTTTTTGTATTGTTAGAAGAAGACGAGAAACGATTTAACATTATTGGCATGGCAGAGGTCGATTGTCTTATATACGAAGAAGGCTTTATGGGAAATGATGAGGCATTGATTATAACTGATAAGGATGGTCGGCATGATTCAATCAAAATCACAAAATGCTCACAAATTTTTATTGATGATTTAACGGGCAATGCCTTGAAGATAGAATCTGATAACCAAGAAAAATCGTTGAGCCAAAGAGAACGCACAAGTCTGTTGCATATTATTGGCTGTTTGCTTGATGCAATAAATGGCAATCAACCCTTTGAAAAACATCAATCAATTGCAAGTGAGGCAGAATTGATTGCAATACTCGTTGAAAAATACAGCGAATATCAC
>JAQTOT010000082.1 GCA_028713145.1 Methylococcales bacterium | reverse complement strand
GGCTGAAATTCGTATTCCCGTGATTGTTGAATTGCAACCTGAGCGGGTTAAAGCGGTGAATAAAATGGAAAACGTGAAGCCTGAAATAATGATTAAACAGCTCATCGAAAAAGGTTTACGCGCTCAATTACAAACAGGGAGTTTGCTCACGGGACAGCTTTTAGTCGATTTAGATTTTCATCCGAAAAGCAAAATTACGTTGAGTTCAACGCAAAGTTTTTATCCTGAATTTCCAACGACAGTGAGTTCACTCGACCAATTTACCCATTCGGCAAATATCATCATGGACAAAATTGCCAAATTACCGCTCGATGATTTAACACAAGAAATAAACAAAACGTTACGCGGTTTGCAAGGCACAACGACAGCGGCAACAACAACGTTAGAAAGTGTCAAAGGCACGATGGGAACAGCAGATAAAACGCTTGATACCGCGCAAAAAGCGTTAAGCAATTTTGAAGCGGGAGCGACAACGCATTATCAACTTGAACAGTTATTGCAAGAACTCACTCAAGCGGCGGGAAGTGTGAAGCAACTCACGGATTATTTAGCGCAACATCCAGAATCTGTAGTGCGTGGGAAAGCGGAAGAAAGTGAGAAATAGCCTTTAACGTTTTTCAATAAATTTTAATGTCCGTTCAGGCAAAATTTCTTTGGTTTTGCCTTCTAAATGCAGCCGCGCGTCTTCGTGAACCGTTGACATAAAACGAATAAGTTGAATTTCGCGGCGCATTTTTTCTTCAAATTCGGTGGTTTCCCACATTTCGTTAAGCAAATACTTCGCATGGTGATGAATCGTAAAAGCGACTGCTTCGGGCAAATGGGTGTAACTGCTTTGAATCGAATGTTTCAGCTGGTCGAGCGAGGCGAGATATTGTTTGTAATCTTTCACATCTTGCTTGCATTTGGTTTTGAACATGAGTAATTCGGCATCATGCTGGGTTTGCAATAGCGTCAATTCATGTTTTAACTGCCGACTCCGTTTTTTCAGTTCGGAGATTAAGGCTTTTTCCGCTAACACTTGTGCGTGTTTTAACTGCGCTTGCTGTTCTTGATTATCACGTTTCCATTTTAATTTTTCAGTTTTAAGCGCGTGAATGGTCGAGATGATATTTAACAGCCAATTTTTCAACATAATTATTTACCAGCAAGAGACGATATTTTTTGATGCAATTCTAACAGAGCCTGTTCGTTTTGTTGCGAGCGATAACGGCGGTTTTCAAGCTGCAATTGTGAAAAAAGGTCTTTTGAAATGAGATGATTCACGCTTTGCAGTTGTTGTTCAATAGACTTTGAAAGTGCGTTAATGTGCGTGCGATTATTTTTTGCGAGAATTTTTTTACGCTGTAATTCTTTGAAATAATCCAGTTGCAATCGCTTGAAATAAAATAGACTTTGAGTTGTATTTTTCTTATTTTGAGCAAATAACACGCGCCGCTTTTCACGTTGTGGCGCAGAGAAAAAATTACGAAAACCATCCAAAAGTTGTTTCACAATTCCTGCAAAGCTAGCCAAAATTAACAATCCAAATGCACCGAGTAATAAAAATGCCGCCAGTTTTAACGTGAATGCCACTAAAAAAAATGGCAGACTGAGAAAAATCATCCAAAGCGCAAGGCGAATGAGCATTTAATAATGAGGCGGAATTTCGTGATTTTGATTAGCGTCTTCGGGCATTTTTAACGCTAGATTTGTCACGCGCTCGTGCATCGATTTGTAAGCGTGTGAAAGATTGTCAATTTGTTGCTGCTGCGTGGCGATAATATCGTTTAACGTTTGCAGCAAATCTTCTTGATACGCGACTTTGATTTCTAATTCGATAATTCTGTTTTCGAGCATCCGATTTTCTCATTTGCAAACGACGCGACTTCTCGCGTCGGTACATTTTGTTTTTTTACAAATTAAAGTATTTGACCGTATTCGCCAAACTTTGCGCTTGATCTTCAAGCGTTTCAGCGGCCGCCGCTGCTTCTTCAACTAACGCCGCGTTTTGTTGCGTGACATCATCCATTTGTCCAATGGCTTGATTTACCTGTTGAATCCCCGCGTTTTGTTCGCTTGAAGCTGAACTAATTTCAGACATAATTTTTGTTACACCGCGAATCGCACTCACAATTTCTTCCATCGTGCGACCAGCATTCGCCACTAAACGCGAACCATCTTCAACTTTTTCAACCGAATCACCAATTAAACCTTTAATTTCACCCGCAGCAGCGGCAGCGCGTTGCGCTAAACTGCGAACTTCGGTTGCCACGACAGCAAAGCCACGACCTTGTTCCCCTGCTCGCGCCGCTTCAACGGCGGCGTTCAACGCCAAAATGTTAGTTTGGAAAGCAATGCCGTCGATGACTGAAATAATATCGACGATTTTTCGTGATGATTCGTTAATGGCTTCCATTGTGCTGACAACTTGACCAACAACACTCACCCCTTTGCTTGCAATATCCGATGCGCCAACGGCTAATTCGCTTGCGTGCAGCGCATTTTCGCTATTATTTTGTACTGTCGAGGTCAATTCTTGCATACTGGCCGCTGTTTCTTCCAAACTCGCGGCTTGTTTTTCGGTTCGATTCGATAAATCGTTATTTCCCGAGGCAATTTCTTTCGCGCTGGTGTTAATGGTTTCCGTAGAATCTTGAATTTGCTCAATCACTTCGCGTAATTTGCCAACGGTTGAATTGGCATCTTCTTTTAATTGCTCAAACATTCCTGAGTAATCATTGGTAATCGTTTTGGTTAAATCGCCGTGCGAGAGCGCGTCTAAAATACGCCCAATTTCATTCAGACCTACGGAACTAGTTTCAAGTAAGCGATTGATATTTTTTACTAATTCTAAAATAAATCCTTCACGATCGTGTTCGTGAATACGACGTTCAAAATCACCTTGTGATGCGGCTTGCACAATATCTGAAATTTCTTTCATGGCGGCAATTTCAACTGTTTTATCTAGCCACTCTGCAACAAAACCAATACGCTCACCATTTTTATCAAGTACAGGATTTGCAACGACATTGACAACATGTCCACCAATTTCCATTTCGGCAGAATAAAACTCGGTCAATTTTTTAAGCATTTCACGTTGTTTTGCAGGATTAACGTGATAAACGTCGATGTTAGAGCCTAGAAGTTTATCGGCGTTGAAATTAGGGAGTTGCTTTTTAATATCTAGCTCTGCTTTTTTAAACAGTTCTTGTGCGCTTGCATTGATGTAAATAATATCAAAATTAGTATCTGCCACTAAAACCGCTGAATGGACATTATCAAGTGCGCGGTTAATTCGCAGCGCGTCGGAGGTAATTTTTTTCGCTTCTGCAATATCCAAACTCAAACTCACGTCCATCGAAAATAAACCGCGATAAAAATCACCAATCACACCGCCTTTTTTCAAATCAAATTTATTGCCAAAACCTTTTGCGGCGAGACGATAAAAAATACCGACGCTTTTATCTAAGGTTTGACTTAAATCGTGAACAACGCTGACATTTACTGCCGCACCAATTGCTGCAGCACTTGCCATTAAGCCAAGTTCCAGATAATTTTGCGCTAAAAATAATTCGTAACTAAACGTTGCGGTGGGAACGGCAAGTGCCGTCAAGGAAATTGCGGTTTTTTTGCCAACAGAAATATCTTTAATCGATTTAACGAGAGCTTTTATTCCTTTGGGATTAACGGTTGCAGTTTTATTTTTAATTTTGTCATACAGCGCAATAGCTTCGGCTAGTTCGTCTTTTTTAGGCGCGTAACGCACTGACATAAAACCAATCAATTTGCCCTTTTCAAATTGTGGAATAATGTTGGCGTGAACCCAGTAAAAATCGCCCGATTTTGCCCGATTTTTGACACAACCAGACCAAGGACGCATCGCTTTAATCGAATTCCACAAATCTTCGAAAAGATCTGACGGCATGTCAGGATGTCGAATGATGTTGTGGTCAGCTCCTATAATCTCAGCACGCGAATAACCACTGATTTTTAAAAAATCATCATTCGCATAAGTGATTTTGCCTTGTAAATTGGTACGAGTAACAAGAATACTACCTTTTGTCATCACGATTTCGGTGTTTGTTACGGGCATGTTAAGTTTCATAAAAGCTCACTTTTGGTAAGAGTGTAAATCCGAGTATTTGTAGTTATTGTTATATACAGGCAATTTGCCCGTATTTACGCGGTGTTCGACTTTTCTAAAACAGCAATGGTAAATAAACCGAAAGAATGAGTGTGCGTTTCAAAAATACAACGGCATTAAAAATAATCGTTTAAATCTTGAAAATCGAACATCGCTTAAATACAAACAAGCAATTTCTGTGCAACAAAACAGTAAGCACTCGATACTATCGGCATATTTTCCTATATCTTAACTCTCGCTAGGCATTTTGCATTTCAATAATGAAATTTGCGGCATTTGATTGCGCTTGTGCGCCGTCATTTCGCAAGGCTTCAATGCGTTCTAAATACGCATCATCAATATCACCCGTAATATATTCATGGCTAAAACAGGAGGTATCGAAGTGTAGAATGTCAGGATTCCCTTTTTGAACCGCTGCAATCAAATCGTCTAAATCTTGGTAAATCAATTTGTCTGCACCAATGGCTTGGCACACTTCTTCTTCGGTGCGATTGTGTGCAATCAATTCATGTGCAGCGGGCATATCAATTCCATACACATTCGGGTAACGAACAGGTGGCGCAGCGGAAGCGAAATAAACTTTTTTCGCGCCTGAATCGCGTGCCATTTGGATAATTTGCGCTGACGTTGTGCCTCGTACAACAGAATCATCGACGAGCAACACGTTTTTACCTTTGAACTCTAAATCAATGGCGTTGAGTTTTTGACGCACCGATTTTTCGCGTAATTTTTGCCCAGGCATAATGAATGTGCGTCCGATATAGCGATTTTTAATAAAGCCTTCACTAAATTTCACACCTAATTTATTTGCCATTTGCAACGCGGCAGTTCGACTGGTATCAGGAATTGGAATTACAACGTCAATATCGTGATTTGCCCATTCACGCTGCACTTTTGCAGCCAATTTTTCGCCCATCCGCAAACGGGCTTTATAAACTGAAATGTTGTCGATAATCGAATCTGGACGGGCAAAATAAACGTATTCAAAAATACATGGGCAATGATCGACTTTTTCCGCGCATTGTTGGGTGTGCAATTTGCCAGACTGTTCGATGAAAATAGCTTCACCTGGGGCGATGTCGCGTGTGATGTCAAAACCTAACACGTCGAGTGCGACACTTTCTGAGGCAATCATGAATTCTTTTCCACCTTCGCTATTTCGTTCACCAAATACTGCTGGACGAATTCCATTCGGGTCACGAAAACCTAAAATCCCAACGCCCGCAATCATAATCACTACCGCGTAAGCTCCTCGGCAACGACGATGCACGCCTTTTACAGCGTTGAAAATATCGGTAACGGTGAGTTCAGATTTATGCAAAGTTTGCAATTCATGTGCGAAGACATTGAGTAACACTTCTGAATCTGAATCCGTATTGATGTGACGTTGGTCTTCGTCAAACAACGCTTTTTTAAGTTCTTCGGTATTGGTCAAATTACCGTTATGTGCGAGGGTTAAACCAAATGGCGAATTCACATAAAACGGCTGCGCTTCCGCAGAACTCGTGCAACCAGCGGTTGGATAACGAACGTGCGCGATTCCCATATTGCCGCGCAAACGCAACATTTGGTCATTGGTAAAAACATCGCGCGTTAATCCGTTGTCTTTGCGTAAATGTAACCGTCCATTTTCACACGTCACAATTCCCGCCGCATCTTGTCCGCGATGTTGTAAGACAGTCAGCGCGTCGTACAAATCTTGATTTACAGCTTGATGGGAAACGATAGCAACAATACCACACATTATTTTTTCACCTGATTTGAATAGAAATTAACAATAAGTTTAAACAGTGAGAGCCATTTTTAGCGCGATGTTATCGCGCAACCAAACGGTCAAAAGTTGAAAAGAAGGTAACAAACTGGATTCGATCCACCAATTTTTATGAGGCAATGGCGAAAATCCAGCCAGAAAAACGACAATGCTCGTAATCACAATGCCTTGCATCATGCCGCATAACAACCCGCCTAAACGTTCCATGAAAGCGGTGTGATTGTAAGTTTGTTTGAAGCGCGTAAGTAGCAGGTTTTGAATGAAGCTGCCTGCCATAATCGTGGCGACGAATAAACCAATAAACGTGACAGCGAAGCGTTTTTTAGGTGACAGAATTAAATCTTGTAGTGTTGTCGAAAAATTTGCTGAAAAATGCAAACTCACCCAAAAACCAATCACCCAAAGTAATAACGCGACAACTTCTCGGCTAAAACCGCGCATCATGCCGATTGTCATTGTCACGCCACACACGGCAACAATGCTATAATCAACCCAAATGAACGGTTTTAGCGCGACAGGAAACACGATTTTATTCAGAAACTAAAATTGATGTAATACCTTGATCATCCATTTTCTTTTTCATTGCCGCTGCGCGTTTTCCGTCTAATTCAGGCCCGACACGCAAACGGTAAAATGTCCCTTTTTCATTTTGAATTTGTGAAAGTGTCACAGGCAAACCTTGTGATTTCAAGCCTTCTTGCAGTGTTTCGGCTTTGGATTTATTGGTCAAACTAGCCAATTGAATAAACCAACGACCTGCTTTTTTAGGTTGCTCTGGTGCAAGAACTTTTTTGACATCTGCCACATTGACATCAACAGGCGCGGTTGCAGGCGTTTTTGCCGCAGGCGCATCATCAAGTAATTTTGCAGCTCGCATTTGTTTTAAAAGAACATCTTCAGATTTATCGCCTGCCTTTTTGGCTTCTGCTTTAGGTTTCATTGGCGGTTCATCATCGATTTCTTCGGGAGGGGTTACACCGTAATTTGTGGTTTCAGAATACGCCGATTTTTTGGGTTCAATTTTAGGTACAGGTTTCGGTTTCAACGTAGGTGCAGGCGTGCTGATGGGTGCATCATCCATTTCGTCAGGACGTAAAGTATTTTTCGCCGTTGTCACAGGCGTTGTTGTCGGTGCGAGCGCAGCCACTTCAACTTGCGGTTGTTTTGGAATTTCCAAAACTTGCTCAGAACTTGCAGGGGCTTTCACGGCGGGTTCTTCAACAAATTGATTTTCTACGGGTAACGCAAGCGTTGTCACCGCTTGTCCTTCTTCTTCGATTGGGTCATCAAACAACATCGGAATGAAAATCGCCGACAATATCGTGACAACCAATGCGCCAATCAAACGTTGTTTTAATTCATGATCCATTTTTTATTCACCTATTTTTAAATTTGCACTGCATTCTGATACTAAAAAAAATGACCCAAAAACTAAAATTAAATCGCCACTTTTGGCGTTATGTTTCGCCGCAGCAAAGGCTTGGGTAAAATTTTGAAAATTTGTGTTGGCAGCTGAAATGCCTGATTTAGAAAAGAGTTCGCGCATTTTTTCCACGCTAATAGCACGCGGATTTTGCGGCAGAGGCGCAAAAAACCAATCTGAAACCACAGGTTTCATGAGTTCCAAAACGCCTGCAATATCTTTATCTTTCATCATTAAAAAAATGGCGTGAATGCGGCGATTTGCAAAGTTTTCTGTTAAATAATCCACCAACGTTTGCACGGCTTGTGGATTGTGTCCCACATCTAAAAGCACGGGAATGTCGCCATCAATGAGTTGAAAACGCCCTGCTAATCGCACATTTTTCAATGCCATTTTGATAGACGTTTCGCTTACGGGCAAATCATTTGCCAAACATTGTATGGCAAAAATTGCCGCTGACGCATTGCGAAATTGATGATTACCTTTTAGCGCGGGATTGGGCAGATTTGAAATCGTTTGCGACAAACCTTGCCATGTCCACGTTCCCCCCTGTTTTTCGTAAAAAAACGTTTTACCCAGCTGTAACAAAAGCACATTATTTTCGTAAGCGTAATTAAGCAGCGTTGCTGGCGGACGCAAATCGCTCACAATTGCAGGTGTATTCGGGCGAAAAACGCCCGCTTTTTCCAAACCGATTTCGTCGCGCGTTTTGCCTAGATATTCAACGTGATCAATCGCAATACTCGTCACAATCGCAATATCCGCATCGACGATATTCACTGCATCTAAACGTCCGCCTAAACCCACTTCTAAAATTTGAACCGCCACGTTTTGTTGTGAAAAAATGAGCAATGCAGCAAGTGTGCTAAATTCAAAATAACTCAGCGATATATTGTCTCGTGCCTTGTCGATTTGTTCAAACGCCGCACAAATTAACTCGTCGGAAACCGCTTTGCCGTTAATTTTAATACGTTCGTTATAACGCAAAATATGTGGCGACGTATACGCACCAACTTTGTGACCTGCCGCTAAATAAAATTCCTGCAAATACGCAACCGTCGAACCTTTGCCATTTGTGCCTGCAACGGTAATTGTTGGCGGTTTTTGCTTTTTATACGAGGGCAAAAGCGTTTCAAAAACACGTTTCACCCGTTCCAATCCCAAATCAATGGGTAACGGATGCAAACTCTCTTGCCACGTTAACCAATCATTTAAGGAATTAAAGCGGTTCATTTTTGTTTTTAACCCGCATCTTCGGCATCAATTGATAAGTCATCAACCACAATTTCAGGCATCGAAACACCACGATTTGTGGTAAGCATTGCCAAAATGCTAGCGATTTTTTCACGAATATCACGACGATGAATAATCATATCGATTGCGCCGTGTTCTTGTAAAAATTCGCTACGTTGGAAACCTTCAGGTAATTTTTCACGCACGGTTTGTTCAATCACGCGAGGCCCTGCAAAACCGATTAACGCATTGGGTTCAGCAACATTTAAATCGCCGAGCATTGCTAACCTTGCCGACACGCCGCCCATTGTTGGGTCAGTCATAAACGAAATGTATGGAATGCCACGTTCTGCAAGTTTGGTTAATGCCGCACTCGTTTTTGCCATTTGGAAAAGCGAAAATAACGATTCTTGCATTCTCGCCCCACCGCTGGCGGTGAAAACAATAAACGGTGCGTTAAGTTCTAAACTTTTGTTAACGCCGCGTACGAATTTTTCTCCGACAACCGAACCCATTGAACCGCCCATAAAACTAAAATCAAACGCCGCCGCCACAATTGGCTGACCTTGCAATTCGCCTTTCATCACGATGAGAGCGTCATTTTCTTTGGTTTGTTTTTGCGCTTGCGTGACGCGGTCTTTGTATTTTTTGCTGTCTTTGAATTTTAGCGGGTCAACAGGTTTGACGTTTTTGCCGATTTCTTCGCGTCCGTTTTCGTCTAAAAATAAATTCAAACGCGCCCGCGCAGAGATTCGCATGTGATGGTCACATTTTGGGCAAACACTGCCGTTTTTTTCGAGTTCGCTGTTGTATAAAATGGCGTTACAACTTGGACATTTTGCCCAAAGTCCTTCTGGAACAGTCGTTTTTTTGCCTGACGATTCGGTTCTAATAATCGACGGACGTAATTTTTCAAACCAACTCATGATTAGTTATCCATTGCCTGACGCATTGAAGTTAATAATTCAATAATTGCTTGTTTTGCTTGCGCGGGACTGTGCAAATTCGCCTCGATTTGGCTGATTAACGCACTACCTACAACAACACCATCGCCTAAGTTTGCAACTGTTTTTGCCGTTTCAGCGTCTTTAACACCAAAACCAATCGCCACAGGTAATTTTGTATTCGCACGAATTTCCGCTAATTTTGCTTCCACATCGGCAACATCTAAATGCCCCGCGCCTGTTACGCCTTTTAATGAAACGTAATACAAATAGCCTGAACCAATCGCATCCATTTTTTGCACACGTTCAGCCGAGCTGTTTGGCGCAAGCAAGAAAATTGGGGCAACGCCGCGAGCGTTCAATAATGCTGTGCATTCAACTGCTTCTTCTGGTGGTAAATCAACAGTTAAAACACCGTCTACACCTGCCGCTTGCACCGCATCGGCGAATTTTTCATAACCCATGATTTCAACTGGATTCAAATAACCCATAATCACGATTGGAGTGTGACCATTAGTTTTGCGAAATTCTGTCGCAATCGCTAACGTCGTCCGCAAACTTTGATGATGCGCTAACGCGCGTTCACTGGCTCTTTGAATTACAGGGCCATCCGCCATCGGGTCAGAAAATGGTACGCCCAATTCAATAATATCTGCGCCTGCACCAACCATTGCGTGCATCAGCGGCACAGTAAAATCAGGATTTGGGTCGCCAGCGGTTACAAATGGAATTAACGCTTTGCGGTTTTTTTGTGCCAATTCGGCAAATAATCCAGCTAATCGGCTCATAGTTCAATTCCTTCTCTTCTTGCCATCGTTTGCATATCTTTGTCGCCACGTCCTGATAAATTCACAATCAAAACGTCATCTGATTTCATAGTTGGCGCGAGTTTCATCACATACGCCATCGCGTGACTGGATTCTAATGCTGGGATAATGCCTTCCATGCGAGTTAATGCGTAAAAACCGCCGAGTGCTTCATCATCGGTGATATTCACATATTGAGCGCGACCAGAATCTTTAAGCCATGCGTGTTCAGGCCCAACACCTGGATAATCTAAACCTGCGGAAATCGAATGCGTTTCGATAATTTCGCCGTCGTCGTCAGACATTAAATAAGTGCGATTCCCATGCAATACACCAGGACGACCTGCACAAAGTGGTGCAGAATGACGACCTGTTTCAACGCCATCACCAGCGGCTTCAACGCCAATGAGTTTCACGTCGGCATCGTCAATGAATGGATAGAAAAGCCCCATTGCATTTGAACCACCGCCTACACACGCCACTAACGCATTCGGTAATTTGCCCGCTTGTGCTAAACATTGTTGCTTCGCTTCGCGTCCTAAAATCGCTTGGAAATCACGCACCATTGCTGGATACGGATGCGGCCCTGCAACTGTGCCAATAATGTAGAACGTGTTATCGATATTCGTCACCCAATCGCGCAACGCTTCATTCAACGCATCTTTCAAGGTTTTTGAACCTGATTCAACGGCAACAACCGTTGCGCCGAGTAATTTCATGCGATAAACGTTAAGTGATTGACGCGCAACATCGACTGCGCCCATATAAATTACGCATTCCAAACCTAAACGTGCTGCGACAGTTGCGGTTGCAACACCATGTTGACCTGCACCCGTTTCAGCAATAATGCGGGTTTTACCCATGCGTTTTGCGAGCAAGGCTTGACCAACGGTGTTGTTAATTTTGTGTGAACCCGTGTGATTTAAATCTTCACGTTTCAAATAAATCTGTGCGCCACCGAGTTCTTTGCTCCAACGTTCCGCGTGATAAAGCGGTGACGGACGACCGACGTAATGTTGCATATCCTTATCGAGTTCCGCGACAAAATCCGCATCGTGCATGTAATGCTGGTACGCGGTGTTTAATTCCGTAATCGCAGGCATTAAGGTTTCAGCAACAAAAATGCCGCCATACGCGCCAAAATGTCCCCGTTCGTCGGGCATGTTATATTTTTCTGTCATAGTGTTTCTCGGTCACCTTCTTGAACTTGTTGTGTAAATGCAGTCATTTTAACGATGTCTTTTTTGCCTTTTTCTAATTCTACTCCGCTACTGACATCGACCGCGTAGGGATGGGCGATTTGAATCGCTCTTTTAATGTTTTGGACAGTCAAACCACCTGCCAAAATAATAGGAATTGGTCGTTTTACAGGAATTAACGCCCAGTCAAATTGTGTTCCCGTGCCGCCTTTTGCATCAGGATGATAAGCGTCT
>JAQTOT010000081.1:6836-11767 GCA_028713145.1 Methylococcales bacterium | reverse complement strand
GCCTTAGCCGTTCACATTTGCGAAGAATGTTTTGCGGCGTACTCGAAAGCAGAATACCCGAATGAATGCCCTGAATGTGGCGCGAAAACGCTCGTTGAACGTAAAGCCATAAAAACGGTGGATGTTGAACTCAAAGAGCTTCAACGGGCAGATTTGCAAAAAGAACACCGCAAAGATTTTGTCAAAGCCGAACGCAAAAACTGTAAAACCTTAGAGGATTTTTTAAGTCTTGCGTTCAAAGTGGGTTATCAATCGGGCTGGGCGTATAAGCAATGGGATATGCGCTGTGCGTGGATGAAATCACAAGGTTATTCCATCCCAACGGTGGCAGAATGAAGTCAGAAACCACGTTGCAAAATAAAATTCGTCTTGCCCTTGGACGGCGCGCCAACGTGCGAATGTTTCGTAATAATGTCGGCTTGTTCAAGACCCAAGACGGGCGTAATGTTCAAACGGGGCTGTGTGTCGGATCAAGTGATTTAATCGGCTTCCAATCAATCACAATTACCCCTGAAATGGTCGGGCAGAAAATAGCCGTATTCACTGCGATTGAAGTTAAAACCGAAAAAGGAAAAGTATCGCCACAACAAGATAAATTTATTGAAATGGTGGCGCGTTTTGGGGGAATTAGCGCGATTGTTCGAAATGTCGATGAGGTAATGGATGTTTTGAAAACTTCGGAATATCCGCCGTGATTTATGTCACAGCAATTCACAGCAATGACGCGGTTAAGACAGATTTTGTCACAGTAATGTGTCACAAAATAAACGCCATTGTGACCGCTGAAATTGAGTATCAATGTGGGTTAGCTAGGCATGATGACCGCATTGTGACCGATAAATGAGACAGATAATTACAGGTTAAATGCGGCTTTGTGCTGGTTTTGAGACACTCGAAACTTGAAAAAATAAAACCGTCCGAAAGGCGGTTTTCAGTTTTGGCTTAATGTGATTGATAAATTTTTGAACGATGACCAACTTCAACAATTAAAATCGTAATTTCATTATCGATAATTTCACAAATAAGTCTGTAATCACCAACGCGATAACGCCAATAACAACCTAATTCTGTGCCTTGCAATGCTTTACCTGTTTGGCGTGGATTGTCCATTGATGGCAATGTTTCAGAAATAAATTTAACAATCTTTTTACGCGCCACACTGTCTAATTTTTCAATAGCGCGGCTGGTTTTGTTTGATAATTTAATCGTCCACCGCATTCATACGCCCCATAAATTCATCTAGGCTTATGGCGTAATCGTCACCACTTAACAATTCTGATTTCGCCTTATCAGCGGCTTGAATGTCTGCCTTGTCTTCTAAATTATCAATGAAACTTTGCATGGCGCGTTCCAATACAGTTTCAGGTGCAATGTGTTCCATTGTGGCAATGTGGTTTATTTGCTGTTCTAACTGCAACGGTAAAGTAATCATTGTGAATTACCTTTAAGAGGATTTTGTTTGGTTGAAATTATACAACTCAAAGAAAAGCAAAACGATGACAATTTGTTGTCACTTGTTGGCATTTGTTGCGGTGTTTTATTTTCAAATGGAGTAAAAATGGAGAATTTTTTAACAGGCATAAAAAAAGGACTTGGTTATTAACCTAAGTCCTTGATTTATTTGGTGGGTCGTGCGCGATTCGAACGCGCGACCATCGCATTAAAAGTAAGAGACTTATTTTATACAATCAGTAAATTCAACACGTTGCGATTCTCGCCGAATCAAAACCTACTGCAACAACACTGCATTCAACGCGAGCAACATCACATCCTTGTGACAAATTCGCTACAGTGTTTTTATTCAATAAAAAGCGAAGCATTAGCAAATTGCTGAACCCAAAAACTATGCAATCGCCCATTTTTACCATCTGGATTTTGAACGCCTCGTTGTTCTTTTATTTTTCTTTTTGCAGTGGCTTTAAGCTCTGAAATAGCTTTTTTTACCGTGCTTTCACTCACATTTGTTAATAAATTTTTCGAGATTTTATGAGCTTTTAACCGACCATCATTCCTTTCGTCATATTTACAAAATGTTCCATTTGCTTCATGTTCTTTCGGATTTTTTATGTCGAATAATGAATGTAGATGGGCTGTATCAAGAACTATAAAACCAAATTCATGCGCTTTTTCACCAGTTGGAATTAACTGATCTTCTACAATTAACAGAAAACCCGAATCATCGTTAAGAGATTCGCGTATTAGCCCATCAGAATGAAATACATCTTTAACCCATTGACTAGGTGAAATTTCATGCAACACGTTACACATGACCACCACATCAATGTTTGATTTGTTACCTGCATGGAAAAAAGTATCTATATCTGAAAAATGCCTGTTGTCAGAATTCTGTCCATAGATTGATTCTATCGCTTTCAAACTATCTTCTTTATCGTCAGGGCAAATGTCGAACGCAAAATAATCAATGTACTCAGTTAAATTTTTTCCATTGTCCTTTGCAAGTTCATTCAATCCTGTAAGTAACCGACTTTTTCCCGCTCCGAAGTCTAATATCCGAATTGGCGAAGTTGGCGGGGCTTCATCAAAGTTTAATGCACCTGCTATCTGGTTGATTTGGTCATCCCCTTTTTTATAATTAACAGGCTTAGGAATAAATAAACATTCAGTTGCATAATTGATGCTCGCGTAATGTGCGGGTAGTGAAATAAAGTCTCTCAAATGATTTATTCTTTCTTCATTACCTAATAAACTCTCCAATACTTGCTCTGGCTTACGTCCTGAATTACTCACTTTTCCATTTTCTACATACCAAATAGACATAGGCTCAAATTTTGCGATATGAGCAAGTAAAGGAACCGAATGAGTGGCAATCCAAAATTGGGAGCCATTTGCAACACTAGTAATTGCATCCATAAATTCTATAAGAGCCGATGGATGCAAGTGATTTTCTGGCTCATCCATCAAAAAAATAGTGTTATCCAATTTACCTATTTGAGCGTGTGATGCTACCGTAAATTGTAGAATTATCTTTTGACCATCAGATAATCCAGCCTGAGCCAATGGTTTGCGAAAAAGTGTAGCATCATCGTCATTTGAACGATCTAATTCGACACCCAAAAATAATTTTATGAGTGAACATAGGTCGTCATATTCCTGTTTAGCTGCCTTTTTAATGGCTTCATCTGCTTTTGAATTTTGATGAGAAGTTGAATGCCACTTATTTTGAATTTTTTGTATATAAGAAAAACATATATTTTCAAATCCATTAAATCCAGGATTTATAGCTTGAGTAGAATAAGCATCTAACTGATTTTTATTGAAACCACCAGGATCATTTAATTGCAATTGCTTTGGAACAAAAGGGACTACTTCAAGCTGGGTACTTATTTTTAAAAATTCTCTTTCTTCTACGAGTTTTTTCATATTTAACTGGCTATCAATTTGCATTTGTAGATTAACTACATGACCTGCCTGGTTTGCATTATTTGAATAACGTGCTATTTCGAATTCCTTATTCTTAATATCTTGCTCAAGATTAGACAAATTAAAATTTAAAGAAACGTTCAGACCTTGAATATGCGTGTTTAACTGATTAAGAATCCTAGATTTCCCCGCACCATTTTTTCCTGCTAACACGACAAACTTACTAAGCCCTGTCATGTTGATGGAATCTAAACCGTTGTCTTGTAATTTTTCAGCGGGTACTACAAATCGTTTTAGTGTCATTTATTGCCTATAAATTTTAAAAATCCTACAAAAAAACCCGCCAATTCCAGCGGGTTCTATTCTTTTTGATTTCACACCACAACCTAAATCAAGCCACTTGCCGATTCATATTACGTTGCGTTAATTCTTCGATAACTACTTGATTATTGCGTATAAATTCTTTGATAGTTTCAATAGTGTCTTTTTTTTGCTCAGACGTTACACGACGTAACATTTTGATAAAGGTTTTTTCTTCGGCTGTGAACACATCAGATTCAGTCGTATTTTCAATGGTAGTTGTTGGCAACAACACCGCCAATTCGGGCATGATTTCAGTCGGATGGATTTTGAACACTTTTGCCAAGCGTAAAACTGCATCGGTATTTAATGGCACTCGCGCGAGCAAATACGCACCAAACGCTGACTGATTACTCCATTCGCACAACTGTGCTACTTTTTCTTGAGTTAATCCCAATTCCTTTTTTTTGGCATTCCAAATTTGTTGCAGGCGTGTAGCGGCATCCAGTTCTTGCTGTGTTAATTCTCTTCGTTTAGTCATATTTCCAAACCTCAAATAAATTATTGAGTTTATGAACATTACTACTATTTAATGTGGTCGTCTAACAGCAAAGCTATTGTATTTTATTAGTTGCAATGCTATTATTTTAATTTACAATCAACTCAGGAGTTAAAAATGACAATTGAAGAAAACAAATCGAACCCATTAAAAGACTTTTTTAGTCATACCAACATCACGCAAACCGAATTCGCCAAAACAATCGGCGTTTCTCAGGGCTTGATTGGTCAATGGTTACGCAACGACAGACCAATTTCAGTAGCAAAATCACTAGAAATTGAAACCGCTTTTAAAATTGATGCCGCGCAATTGTGCAACGACGTGAAACTGGTCAGAAATCACAAACGTGTCAGATTTTCTAAACGTGTGAGAGCAGCAAAATGAGCTTTCAAGCCATGACGTGGGCAGTCGAACAGGAATTGCCTGCGATGCAAAAAATTGTCCTGTTGATGCTTGCCAATCGTACCAATCACGATACGGGTTTGTGTTTTCCGTCACATGAGACATTGGCGACAGAATGCGGAATGGATAAACGCTCAGTGATTCGGCAAATTGAAAAACTCGAAGCCGCTGGCTTGTTAAGTGTGAATCGTTCGACCAATAAACCAAACAGTTACACGTTGAATTTAAGCAGTGTCACAAAGTCACCTAGTGACAGAGAGTCACCCCTTGCAGTGACAGAGAGTCACTT
>JAQTOT010000081.1:0-6826 GCA_028713145.1 Methylococcales bacterium | reverse complement strand
TTAAACCTAAAAGAACTGTTGTTGTTACACGCGAGAAAGTTTTTTTAACGTTCGATGATCTAACAGCGGAGGAAAAAGAATGTTGGCACTGGGCATTAACCGTTCCGTATTGGTCAAGTTCAACCAGTTCCATCGAAAACTTCAAAAGCGTCTACGACAAACAATCACCCAAAGGCTTACTCGCTCAATTCAACGCACACAAAAAAGCCCTGCAAGACGGACTAGGTCAAGCAGGGCTACACGTTCAATCTAACAAAACTCAAAAGAACACTGGAGGCAATTATGCAACACGCGACAGCAAATCACAAAAACTTTGCCCAGCAGACCGAATTAAACACGCAATCCTTTCTAAACAACTTGCGGCACAACGTGCAACAACGGGAAGCGAAAGCCTTGGCGACAACGATGCAATCAACAGCACCAGTTACGTTTGCACCTGAACAGGAGGATTTAACGCCGTTCGTGTGGGTCACGATGGCAGAAATTTACGGCTCGCAGTGGCTCAATGAATACGGCGATGTGCCAAACCAACAATGGACACTTGAAATTCGCAAATTAACGCGCCGACAAGTCACGAAAGGAATTGAGAAATGTAAACACAGCGGGTCGCCATTTGTGCCACGTTTGCCGCAATTTTTGAGCTATTGCAACGGCGAAATGACCGCCGAACAAAAAGCCTTTGCAAACCAACTCAAACAAACCCGTGAAATGCTGGCGTTGCCAAAACCTGAGCCAAATGAAGAAATTAGAAAAGCTGAAATGGCAAAAATGAAACAACTGTTGAGAGGTGCAAAATGAAAACGTGTGAACACAAAACCCGTGCCATTTACGAGAGCTACAAAAAACAGGTGTGCATCGATTGTGGTTTTGAAATGCCGTTGCATGACGTTTGCAAAGTGTCCGAACTTGCCAAAACATTCAACAAAAGCCGCAATCAAATACGCGGTTTGGTTCTAAAACACCACATCAAACCCGTTGCAAAACAGCCAAACATTTACGGTGGCATTACTAATTTTTACAACCTCGAGGACTTTAACCATGCAAACGCTTGAACAAATCGACGCTGAAATTCAAAAAATTATCAACGCCAATTCATCCAGCCGATTCTTAAAAGCGACGCTTGAAAGCGCGTTAACCCGTGACCCGATTGGTGTAACTACTGATTTAGAAATTGCCTTTATGTTATTGGCGCATCGATTAGATGCCGTTTTGCGCGAAAGCGGCGAGCCTGCACCTGCGTAACCCTTTTTCATGTGGTCGTGACACATGAGAATCGCGCGGCGTAAAAACCGCGCTTTTTTTACCAAAAAAAACGTAGCGCGATAGAGAAATTTAGGAAATTTGGCATGAAATATATTTTTGTGAACAAACAAAACCGCTCACAACCTGAGCTACGAAGACAAGCAAATTACGGTGGCAACGTGATTGAAAATCAAATCATCAGCAAAAAAACGAATCTGCTCATCACAGGTTCACATCACAGCGGTAAAACCCGTGCAATCACTCGCCTATTTGAACACTCGCAAGACATTTGGGCAGCACAAATCAAACCCTACGCTTTCACCAACAACAAGGTGGCAACCAATCGCCCTGTGTTGAATCAAGGTGAATCACTCGATGATTGGACATATCCGCCAGCGGTCTTTTTAGGCGGTAACGACCCGCTCTCGAAATGGGTTGATAACGAAGGCATTGCCAACTGGTGGGATGAAAACCATCCGAATGAACCGTACAAGAAAATTCCCGCGTGGAAACGGTGCGAGGTGATTCCGAAATATCTGCGTGCCACGCGAGCTGTTCTTTTTGTCGATGACGCGCACAAATTGACGGGGCGAAAACTCATCATTGCCAAAGAATGTATCGAACGCGCTTACCGCGTGGTGTTGGCGTGCAGTGACGAAAATCGTTTATCGCCGTCCATTCGCAAACCGTTTTTAGAAACTAAACCGCAAATCATCCGTCTAAATTCTGACGTGGCTTACGATGCTACGCATGTGTTGGCGTGGTTTTTTGTGCTGATTGCGATGCTCGCAGGCGCACCAGAAATTGCCGCCGCGATTGGCATGTTTGAAATTATGAAAGGAGGTCGCCGTGCTTCAAAACAAGATTAAAGCTGTGTTGTTACTCGCATTCAGTTTGTGCGCGTATGCAGAAGAAAAGCCAGAAATCGTGCCACCGTATCAAGTCCCGACTTTTACAGGTGAGCAAATCGATTGGCACAAAATGAAACCCGCAATTAACCCTGCGAAAACGGTCGATGCGGATTTGATTGTTGAAACCGTGAACGCTTGTTATCCCGTGCCAGCTATGAATGTTGAATTGGGTTTGAAAGTGGGCGCAACGTTTAAACCGCCATCAACAGGGCAAACGGTGCAATCGCTTGATGCCAGTCAGTATTACGCGGGAATTATCGCATCGATGCCGCTTTACAGTGGCGTTGAAATCGACAAAGAGCAAAAGCTCGCCATTGAGCGGAAATTAAACACCGCAAACGTCGTGGCTCAAATGTTGACCGCATTATCAACAAAACGTCGTGCTGAGCGGATGTTAGGTTTATATTTGTCGCTCGAAAAACGCTCACAAAAACGGGTGCAAGACGGCATTGTTGCCGTTGATGAACAAATCGCCCAACTTGAAAAAGTAGCGACAACACAAGGCGAACTTGATGCCGCCAATGCGGCAATTGAAGGTGCAAGACTGTCGCTGATTCATCAATGCAAACCAGAAGATGCTGAACGTTTGAATAATTTTATTTTGAGTGAGATTTATTAAACCAGCGCAATTTTGCAACCAAACGATTCAACGATTTTGGCAATCGTTTCAAAACGCGGATTGCCATTTTCGGATAATGATTTGTATAAACTCGCTCGCGTGACACCTGCTTTTTTGGCAACTTCGGTCATGCCTTTGGCTCGCGCGGCGGTGTTTAGCGCGTGAATGAAGTCGGAAAAATTGCCAGTTTTGGCGGCTTCCTTTAAAAAAATTTTGATGTCTTCGTCGGTTTTTAAATAATCGGCAACATCAAACGGGGTAAATTCTTCTTTCATGATTGCTCCTCGAGGGTTTTTAAGATGGCTTTTGCTTTTTCAATATCACGGGTTTGCGTGGCTTTATTCCCACCTGCGAGCAAGAAAACAAGTTGATTATTTCTGATGGTGTAATAAATCCGAATGCCTCCACCAAACGTGAATTTCAGTTCAAATAAATTCGGTGCAAGCAGCTTATGGTTGCCAAAGTTTCCTTCACTGACGCGATTAAGCCGAAGCAGTAATTTATTTCGTGTCACGGGGTCTTTGAGCTGTTCAAGCCAAGCGTTGAATGACGTAGATTTTTTAATGTCGTATTTCATGCGTTCGATTGTATCTTAAAGGAAACTAAAAATGAAATTTTCTAAGCTACCTATTCGGCAGAAAACGAAACTAGAAAACGATAAATCGGACGAGTGAATTTAATATGAAATGGCAAAACCACATCATCATCGGTGCGAGTTTCGGCGCGGTCATCAATCCTGTTGTGATACCTGTTGCGGTGTTGGGTTCGACTGCACCTGATTGGATTGAATACATCTTAAAAATTCTGGGTCACAAAGTGAAACATCGCGGCGTGACACACGTCGTTTTGTATTGGATTGCGGCAATCGCTTTTTTTTCAATCGGCATCGATTATCGCCATGTCGGACTTGGTTTTTCAATCGGTGGATTTAGTCACGTTATTGCTGATTCATTTACGATTGCAGGCGTGCCATTTTCACCAACCAGCGACGCACGTTTTCATTTGTTTGGTGGCAAACTTCGCACGGGAAACGCGGGGGAATATGTTGTTGCAGGTTTAATCGCGTTACTTTGCGGCATTTGGTTGTATTACTCGCCAACTAGTTTCAAGAATTCGCACGAGGTTGGAACGTCAGGCTTCATGCCGTTCTTTTATGACTGGAAAAAGGAATATGACAGCGGTGTTGTGGATGGTTCAGAATGGAAAGAGAACCGCTTAAAATTTCTCTAAGCGGTTAAAGAAATTAAGATTATTTCTTGATTCGCTTGCTACAAAAAAGGTAAGACTCTTGGATATATTTTTTTAGATATTCCTTTCCATCTTTATTAGAAAGCAATTTTAAAACCTGTTCTCTCAAAATACGGTGTTCGCCTGAAGCAGATCCACTTCGTTTTAAATGTCCATCATCGACTTCTTGTCCAAGAAAAAATTCAATTTCACCTGCTTTTATTGCAAAAAAAAGACGATCATTTTCTGGGTATCGGAATCTAAAACCATCCTTACTTCCATTATCTGTCAATTCATCGAGTTCAAAATTGTCGCAGAAAAATTCAATCACTTCTTTAGCGAACGTCTTTTTATCATCTGTATCGAAAACGAACCCACCATCTTTTTTTGTCTTCGTATCCACTAATCCTAGTAACTCTTTTCTAGTCATTTTCATTTTCCTCGCTCAACAATTAACAAAAAGTTTATGCCGCTGTTGCATGAAGCCGAACACCCAAGGCTTTCATGACTTTTAGCATCATATCATATTGCGGTTTTACCTCGCTTTGAGAAATCAGGGCTTTTTTACTTCCTATTCGCCACATTCAAATTCAACACCTCACAATTCCAAGCGTTCAAACCTAATTTTGTGCCAAATTGCAGCACCAATTTTGGACGGCACAAGCTCAAAAACTGCTCAACACTTTCACGCCATTCACGCTCAACATTCTTGCCTGCCGTGCGAATGGCAACGATTTCGCAGTGTTCCAACCCGCGAAACAAAAACTCGTTAATTTCAGGACGTGACCAGCTAATTGTCGGAATCACAAACACGCCGTTTTCTTGCCAAAAACGCGCCACGCAACGTGAGCGAAACACTTGATAAATCGCTTGCGTCACGGGGTCATCAAGATGCACCGAAAAATCGGGCGCGATGGAAATTTTAGGCGCGGCGACATGATGCAAACTGTAGAGTTCATTGCGCCAAATTGCCTCCAATCGCCAATCTGCAACGTAGCAGTGCTTGGGTAATGTTTGCGTGTTGTGTGAATTGTTCCAGCACCAGAATTCACGCGGGATTTTGACACGCCGCGTGAGTTTGTTTGAAATCGGCGGATACAGTTCACAATGATTGTTGTAACTTCTGCCGTAATTGATGAATGGCACGCCGAGCATTTTTGCCATGATTAGCGACCACCCCACTTTGATGTGTTAATTCCCCGCCCAGCCGCTTCGGCTTTGTAAGCGTTAAGAGTAGCAATGCGATTGGCGACATTTTTCTGAGCATTTAATTTCATCGACCACGCATAAGCATTGCCTTTTTTCGCTAATTCTTTGTCACTCATTGCACTTGCACGATGCGCGGCAAATGCGGCGGCTTCTTCAGGCGTATCTTTGTTAGATGCACGCGATTTGCCAGATTTACCACCACGCGCACCGCTAAATCTTGAACCACCAGTACCCATAAAAACTCCATTACCTGTTTGAAAGTAAAGGGTAATTTTAACATTGTGTCTCGCCAGAAGACGCATTTTTGTTGTCTTTTTCTGTTGGCTCTTTTTGAGCGTAAGAGTTGGCTGTTTTTAAAAAAATGCGAAGCAGTGGCGAGTAAAAATTGTAAATAGAAGTTGTCTGCAAGATTGCTATGGTTTCGCGTCTGCAATGTTTAAATCAAAAGATTTAATTAGGTAAGTGAAGGCGAAGCCATATTTTATTGTTTGAATTGAGAGCATGAAAAGAGCTGCATCGCTATTTTTTCAACACAAAATAACAGCATAGCTATTGAAATATAATAGCAATGATGTTAAAATAATCACCAGTTGGAGCAATCCAGCTAACTTTTTAAAACCTTGGACAGGATAAAAAAATGAACATTCAAAACATCGACCGCGAACTACACGCACAAGCCATGGCAAAAGGTCATTTCATTATTGCGGGTTTAATCGCAAACAAACTCATCACAACAGGCGCGAAATTGGGCGCAGACCAAAGGGCAAATCCACGCTGGCACGAAGCTAAACGCAAAGAATTTAAACGTATCAAAGACGCGCATTTATTCAGAATTGAATTGCACGACTGGAAAGACAGATTGATGTTCAAATTTTATGGCGTGGAATCAGTGAGAAATCACCCTTTTGAAAATTACAGAATCGGCGTGCAGTCAGCAACAGGTTATCCAGTTTTTGAAAGTGAGCGCGGCGTTTGGGAGATAGACGAAGAAGAACTAGAAAGAATTAGATTTGACTGCATCGAAGCATAAAAAAAAAGCCGCTTTCGTTGCTCTAACAACGATTGCGGCATCACTCAAAACCTTGGACAGTAAAGAGTTAAAACAATGATAACAAAAAACAAATCAGATAAAAACTGGGGCTTGCCCTTCCCATCATCACCACGCGAAGAAATGACTGCGAAATTACGACATGCAAAAGCGGCTTGGCGAGAAATTTATGAACAGGAAAAATGGGACGCAATCACAACCCAATGGGAAAACGAACAGGCGGATTTTGAAAGTAGCATGAACTACTGGACGCAAAGCCTAGCGTAATGATTTGGCGCATGGACGCGCAACATTTCGCCACCGCTAATTATTTAAGACCGCTTCGCATTCACTGACTAATTGAAATCTTTAAACTCAGCAGGCACACAACATGACAGACATCACAGACCAAATTGCACAATTAAATGAACTCCTCGCAAAGGTTCAACAACAAGCCGCGCCAGCGCAACCAACCGTCAGCGCGTGGCAACAACCGCAACCAACCGTCAGCGCGTTAAACATTCAAGGCGTGGGCGTGCCTGTTTCAGTGCAAACACCAGAAGGCAAAGTGCGTTGCACGTTCTTTTTGGG
>JAQTOT010000230.1 GCA_028713145.1 Methylococcales bacterium | reverse complement strand
TTCAGGGTCGGCACGAAAACACCGAATGGCTAAATGTTTTTCATGATGCGCTTTGCTCATGGGTGGCAATTCACCCGCCATTTTCATCATGACGGGACAAAAACGATTGTCGTCTAAATCCAATAAATCACCCAAACGCAATAAACAAGCAATAAAACGCGGATGACAATCATCAGTTCCAACGCCAACCTGTTGTTTTGGCAATTCCATTACCTTTTCAAAACTTGCACCGTGATATTCACAAATTTTGCTTAACAATCCAAAAAATCGTGTAGGTAATAATTCGTTGCGTGGCGAATTTAAACCAATTTCAAGTGCTGGATGAGCAATAATTTTTCCTGCTTGTTCAGGGTGTTTTTTACGATAAAAATCAGCAATGATTTCGCGTAATAATTTTAGAGATTTAAACGCTTCTAACTTCACCTTGGCGAAAATCGCCTCAGCCGTGTTTTCTTTACTGGCTAATAAAGCCTCAATAATAATTAACGAATCACCATTAGCCGTATATTTCATGCTTTCTGCATGTTTTTTAATTTCCTCGAAATTCTCATTAAGCTGTTTGTCTGTGACGAGCATCCCAATGTCATGCAAATAGGCGGCTTCTAAAAGCAACCATGTGTCCGTTGCAGTTAATTTCGAGATATTTTCTTCACCTAATAAACGTTCAATATGAACCAGAATTTGCCGCGAGTGAGATTCATCATGACGACTGTAATGCGGGAAATGAATACAGATATTTTGAAGTGCTTTAGCAATTAACAATTCATCCATTGCCCACTGC
Organism: Methylococcales bacterium; assembly: GCA_028713145.1. GTDB lineage: Bacteria > Pseudomonadota > Gammaproteobacteria > Methylococcales > Methylomonadaceae > UBA10906. Next base: position 2,181 of record JAQTOT010000230.1, on the reverse strand, counting down.
GATTCTAATGGCTTGTAAGTAGCGTCATTTTCAGCGCATTTTTTTAAATGTTTTATAAGTTGTGTTGCCATGATTACTATCCGTTATTTAATGAAGTTAATGTGAACTGGAGAATCAGTTGAATGTAATCACCTTACACGATAGTTTCTGTGTTTATTGATTTGTAAGACGCAAGGTTGAATTCTACAACAAAAAGTAATTCAACACCTTCCGCAAAAATTTAACAGCATTTTTACGACAACTCGCCATAAACCTAGCTACAATCTCAACATTTCATTCAATTACTAAAACAGGTTCTAGCTTGGCAATTAACCCCATGATTATGAATTGCGTCGCCTATCAAAAAGGCATTCGATTAGGCGACGTGACCCTTGACGATATTAGCGAAATCATTAAACAAGAAGACACATTCGTGTGGCTGGGATTGCTCAATCCTGACAGCGATTTGATAAAAAAAATCCAAGAAGAATTTGATTTGCACGAATTAGCCATTGAAGACACGCTTTCCGCGCATCAACGCCCAAAATTAGAAGAATACGGCGATTCGCTTTTTGTGGTGTTGCATTCGGCTTTTTTGACACACAACAGCGTTGAGTTTGGCGAAACACATATTTTTATTGGCAAAAAATTTTTAGTTTCAGTGCGACGCGGCACAACGCCAAGTTATCAAAAAGTGCGTAAACGTTGTGAATCCATGCCGCATCAATTGGCGAAAGGCTCAAGTTTCGCGCTTTACGGGATTATGGATTACATCGTTGATAATTACGTCCCCGTGATTGATGGTTTGCAAACGCGATTTGAAGAAATCGAAACCGCCATTTTTCAATATCATCCCAGTCGTCACACAATGGAAGACCTTTACGCGCTAAAACGTGAATTGTTATTGCTTAAAAATGCGACCTTGCCGCTGATTGATATTTCTAATGAGCTGATGCGTTTTCACAACGATATTATTCACCCTGATATTGGCGTTTATTTCCGTGATATTTCCGACCATCTAAAACGCATCACACAAGAAATTGATGCCATCCGCGAGATGCTTATTTCTGCGATGCAAGTGCATTTAACGTTTGAAACGATTCGACAAAATGAAGTCGTTAAACGTTTATCGGGTTGGGGCGCGATTTTGGCAATTCCGACATTGGTGTGCAGTTGGTACGGGATGAATTTTGAACACATGCCCGAATTAGACGGCGAATTTAGTTATCCCATTGTGATTGGGACAATTTTTGTGAGTTGTGGATTGCTTTATATTCGATTAAGACGAATTGGTTGGTTGTGAGTTGGTAATAAAAAAAGCCCGTCTAGTACGGGCTTTTTATTATTTGCATTCAATAGCGTCCAAAATCAGAAGCGGTTAATGGAGGAGAATTTTCACTTTTAAGCATGTGGATTAAAGGCGTGTATTTTTCTTTTACAATGTTGTCCGCGACTTTATTTTTCATCTCTGATAGTAATTCAATAATCGGATTATCCTTTGCTAAAGAAAGCATAAATTTGGGATTTAAAATTAAATAACCATCAACATCTTTTCTTAAAATGCTAGAAACTTCTTCTAACCAAATTGGAAACTCTTGCCATTCTGTTGTTAGGCTTTCTTGCATGTCAAATAACTTTTTAAGTTCTTTATTCATTTCCGAAGATATTATTATCCTTGAGTTTTTTGCAACTGTTGATTCAAGTTTATAAACATCAATAAATGTATTGCCTATTATCGAATCATTATCCCAATAAACATCACCAATGCTAATCGCGCCTCTGACTGTATATCCATTAAGGATGCAGTAGACCCAAAGGGCTGAAACTATATGAAGAAACAATGTAAGCCTAATAATTTTTTGGCAATCTGATAATAAATCATTGACACTAAATCGAATTACAAAACTATCAGACATAGAAGTTATCCGTATTTGTTCATTTTTATTTGGAAAATTTTGACTTTTATCTCTTACTAAAAATTCGAAATCTTTTACTTTTGTTTTGATTGCTAAAATTTTATTTAATGGGTGTTCTGGGTCTGATTCAGGTTTTCCCCAATTTTTCCTAATATCATCACTCAACAACTACCAGCTAAAGCTGGTAGGTTAGTGAACTAAGAACTGAAAGTTCAGGATACACGTCGGATAAACGACGTGTTAGGGTTCAACATTAAAATTGCTTCCCGTATCTGGTTCAAAGTGA
>JAQTOT010000080.1 GCA_028713145.1 Methylococcales bacterium | reverse complement strand
GCCTTGATGACGAAACGATTTACGTTGAAGCAGGCGTGCCGTGTGCGTTAGTCGCAAAGTTTTGTGCTGAACAAGGTTTAGTTGGTGCAGAATTTTTGGCGGGCATTCCTGGCACAATGGGCGGTGGGTTGAAAATGAATGCGGGCGCATTTGGGGGCGAAACGTGGGAAATCGTTCAAACTGTTGAAATGCTTAATCGTCGCGGGGACGTTTTTACAAAATCTGCAAACGAATTTGAAATCAGTTATCGGCACGTTAATTTAAAAAATGACGAGTGGTTTTTAGCGACAACTTTGAAATTACAAAAAGGCGACACGAGCGAAAGCCAACAAAATATAAAAGCTTTACTTGCAAAACGCGCCAATTCGCAACCGACAAATCAACCGAGTTGTGGCTCTGTTTTCAAAAACCCAACAGGTGATTATGCGGCGCGTTTAATTGAAGCAACTGGTTTGAAAGGTTTTAAAATCGGTGGCGCACAAGTTTCCGAAAAACACGCAAATTTTATTATCAATGCAGGCGGCGCAACGGCAGCAGATATTGAACAAATGATTGCTCATGTTCAAGCGCAAGTCGCGCAAAAACACGGTATTTTGTTACAAACGGAGGTGTGCATCGTGGGTGAAAAATTAGACAAAAGAACAGCACAAGATTTTGGCACAGTCGCTGTTTTAATGGGCGGCAATGCGGCAGAACGTGAGGTTTCATTGCGAAGTGGCGCGGCGGTTCATTCGGCGTTGATTGCACGCGGTGTTGATGCCGTTGCCGTTGATGTGAAAGATAACGTGATTGACACGTTGGCGAAACTTAACGTGGATAGAATTTTCAACATCATTCACGGACGCGGTGGCGAAGATGGTGTTTTGCAAGCGATTTTAGATGTTTTAAACATTCCTTACACAGGCAGTGGCGTTTTAGCATCAGCCCTTGCAATGGATAAATTACGCACCAAACTTTGCTGGCGCGGCGCGAATTTGCCAACACCAAATTGGTTTGTGTTAAAAAACGAAAGCGATATTGACGCTTGCATCGAAATGTTAGGTTTTCCAATCATTGTCAAACCCTCGCTCGAAGGTTCAAGTGTTGGTATGAGTAAAGCAAAAAATCGGGATGAATTAGTCGCCGCGTTAGAAATTGCACTTGCGTGTAATTGCGAGGTGTATGCCGAAAGCTGGGTGACGGGTGACGAATACACGGTTGGTATTTTGCAAGGTGAAGCATTGCCCGTCATTCGATTGGAAACGCCGCGCGAATTTTATGATTACGAAGCGAAATATAATTCAACAACCACGCAATATCATTGTCCTTGTGGATTAAATGTTGAACAGGAAAAGAAATTGCAAGAATTGGCTTTGCAGGCAAGTTATATTATCGGTGTTACAGGTTGGGCGCGAGTTGATGTTTTTATTGACCAAAATGGGCAAGCGCAATTGATTGAAATCAACACTGTCCCAGGTATGACCGATCACAGCTTAGTACCGATGGCAGCAAAACACGCAGGCATTGATTTTAATGAACTTGTGTGGAAAATTCTTGACACGAGTTTTCGGAAATAACCCGTGCGTTTGTTAAAAATCATCGTCATTATGGCGTTATTTACAAGCTTAGTTTATGCTGTGAAGCAAATTGTCCCCATTAAACATGTGAAAATTGATGGGACGTTTCAGCATATAAGCAAAGACGAACTTAAAGTCGCGCTTGAGCCGTTAGTCGATGTTGGTTTTTTTGATGCCGATTTGCAAGCAATTCATGATGTTTTAGCGCAGATGATTTGGGTTGAAGATGTAACCGTGAATCGTGTTTGGTCTGATACCTTAAAAATTAAAATTCTCGAAAAACATCCAATCGTGCGCTGGAGTGATGATTCACTTTTGAGTAGTCGTGGTGAAATTATTAAACCAACAGAAATTGAACCGTTTGAAAATCTACCCATTCTACGCGGCATTGAAGGACAAGAATTGAAGTCGCTTGAAATTATGAAAGGTGTGAATACGGCTCTTGCTGATCAAGAAATGAGCATGGCAGAATTTAGCATTAACAATCGCTGGGCATGGAAAATTAAGCTCACAACGGGTTTGGAAATTTTACTCGGACGCAATGAACAACTAAAAAAATTACAACGTTTTATGAAAACACTCGATGTTTTGGGGCATGAACAAATCAATGCAATGGCAGTTGTTGATTTGCGTTATCCTAACGGCTATGCCGTATCATGGAAACCCAATTTACAACCCATAAATTGGAACAATTTACCCGCCGCGCAAGCTGCAAATAGATAAAAATTAGGCTGCAACAGAGTAAAAAAATGGCAAAAAGAACAGAACGAAATTTAATTGTAGGACTTGATATTGGCACCTCAAAAGTCGCGGCAATTGTGGGCGAATTAACAGGTGATGGGCATCTTGAGGTCATAGGCTTTGGTTCAACACCGTCTAAGGGGTTGAAAAAAGGTATTGTGGTGAATTTAGAAACCACAGTGCAGTCGATTCAACGTGCCATTGAAGAAGCAGAATTGATGGCGGGTTGTCAAATTAAGTCTGTTTTTGCAGGCATTGCAGGCAGTCATATTCGCAGCCGTAATTCTCTTGGGGTTGTGGCGATTAAAGACAAAGAAGTTACGCAATACGATATTGATCGCGTCATTGATTCGGCGAGAGCGGTAGCCATTTCAGCCGACCAAAAAGTGCTGCACATTTTGCCGCAAGAATTTATCATCGACACTCAAGAAGGCATCAAAGAGCCGATTGGTATGTCGGGCATTCGTTTAGAAGCAAAAGTTCACATTGTGACCAGCAGCGTGAGTGCTTCGCAAAACATTATTAAATGTATTCGTCGCTGCGGTTTAGATGTGGATGACATTGTTTTAGAACAACTTGCATCATGCCATTCTGTTTTAACTGAAGATGAAAAAGAACTAGGCGTTTGTTTAATCGACATTGGTGGCGGTACAACCGATATTGCCGTTTATATTGAAGGTGCAATTAAACACACCGCCGTCATTCCCATTGCTGGCGATCAAGTGACCAACGATATTGCTGTCGCATTACGCACGCCAACGGTGAATGCGGAAGAAATCAAACAGCGTTACGCTTGCGCGATGACAAAATTACTCGAAGACAGCGACGAAGAAATTGAAGTACCGAGCATTAGCGATAACAAACCGTTTCGCAAAATTTCACGTCAAACGCTGGCTGATATTATCGAACCGCGTTACGAAGAATTGATGCTATTAGTGCAATCTGAATTGCGTCGTGTCGGTTATGAAGAACAGATTGCTGCGGGAATTGTTTTAACGGGGGGGAGTTCGCAAGTTTGGGGTTTAGTTGAACTTGCAGAAGAAATTTTCCACATGCCCGTAAGAATGGGAAGTCCGCAAAACGTGACGGGGTTAACAGAAGTTGTAAAAAATCCGATTCATTCAACAGGAGTCGGTTTGTTGATGTATGGCAGAGATCATCATCAGCAACAGGGTTTGCATCATATTGCAGACCATGCAAGTGGTGGTTCACTGCTATCAAAAATAAAAAATTGGTTCCAAGGCAATTTTTAACAAACACACTTTTTAATTAACAAAACTTAACTAAATACAAAATCCAAGGGAGTATTGAAAATGACAGACGCATTTGAATTAGTTGATACCTACAGCGAAAGCGCGGTTATCAAAGTTATTGGCATTGGCGGTGGTGGTAATAACGCAGTCAGTCACATGGCTGGAAACCACATTGAAGGCGTTGAATTCATTTGCGCGAACACCGATGCTCACGCGTTACGCAAATTAAATTTCGGCACAATTATTCAATTGGGCGTGGAACTTACTAAAGGCTTAGGTGCGGGAACAAATCCAGAAGTCGGTCGTCTTGCTGCTGAAGAAAATAAAAATCGTATTCGTGAAGTTTTAGAAGGTGCGGATATGGTGTTTTTAACAGCTGGTATGGGCGGCGGTACAGGTACAGGTGCAATTCCTGTTGTGGCTGAAATTGCACGCAGCATGGGCATTTTAACCGTTGCAGTTGTCACCAAACCGTTTGCCTTTGAAGGCAAGAAAAAACAAGATTCTGCGGAAAAAGGAATTGCAGAATTAGAACGTTTTGTTGATTCGTTAATCACGATTCCAAATCAAAAATTATTACCTGTTTTAGGCAATAAAGTTTCATTAGTTGATGCGTTCCAAGCGGCAAACAACGTGTTGTTAGACGCAGTGAAAGGTATTACTGATTTAATCGTTCACCCAGGTATGATTAACGTCGATTTTGCTGACGTTCGCACCGTGATGTCAGACATGGGCGCAGCAATTATGGGAACAGGTATTGCGACAGGCGAACATCGTGCGCGTGAAGCGGCTGAAAAAGCGATTGCTTGCCCATTGCTTGAAGATATTAACTTAAAAGGCGCACGCGGCATTTTGGTGAATATTTCAGGTGCAAGTTTAGGTTTAGCTGAATTTGACGAAGTTGGCGCGATTGTTCACGCATTTGCTGCTGAAGATGCGACGATTAAAATCGGTACGTCAATTGACCCAGATTTAGATGACGAAATCAAAGTCACTGTTGTTGCAACTGGCATGGGAATGCCGATGGAAGAAGTGAAAGCTCCACCTAAAAATGCGAATGTTCGTTCAATTAACGGTGGTCAAATGAATTATGACGGTTTAGATAAACCTGCCGTGATGCGTAAGCATTCAGCTCAAGCACGCACAACAGAAAGTCGTGAAACGCGTTTTGGCGCACAACCAAAACAAGCATGGGATGTTGATGCACTCGATATTCCAGCATTTTTGAGACGACAAGCTGACTAATTTGTTGCATTTGTTTTCGGCAAACAAACCCACTAACGCGCTCGCAAGGCGCGTTATTTTTTCATAGGCAAAACACGTTATGATTAAACAACGCACTTTAAAAAATACCATTCGCGCCACAGGCGTAGGGCTACATACTGGCGAGCAAGTTTATTTAACGTTGCATCCCGCCGAGCCAAATACAGGGATTCATTTTCGACGTGTCGATTTAGAAACCCCCATCACGATTCACGCAACACCTGAAAATGTCGGTGAAACCACTCTTTCAACCACATTAGTATGTGGTGATGTCAAGATTTCCACGGTAGAGCATTTATTGTCAGCCTTCGCAGGTTTAGGTATTGATAACGCAATTGTCGATGTAAATGCCGCTGAAATTCCGATTATGGATGGCAGCGCAGGCCCTTTTGTGTTTTTACTGCAATCAGCTGGCGTAAAAGAGCAAGACGAACCGAAAAAATATCTTCGTATAAAACGTCCCGTTCGCGTGGAAAATGGCGACAAATGGGCTGAATTTACGCCATTTGAAGGATTTAAAGTCACGTTCACGATTGATTTCGAGCATCCTGCTTTTGAAAATGATGTAAAAACCGCCACGATGGATTTTTCATCAACAACATTTGTGCGTGAAGTCAGTCGCGCTCGCACGTTTGGTTTTTTGAAAGACATCGAAATTTTGCAAAAAAATAATTTGGCATTAGGCGGCAGTTTAGATAACGCGATTGTTGTTGATGATAATAAAGTGATTAACGAAGACGGTTTGCGTTATGCCGACGAGTTCGTTATACATAAAATTCTGGATGCGATTGGTGATTTGTATTTGCTTGGTCACAGTTTAATCGGCGAATTTAAAGGTTATAAATCGGGACACGGTTTAAACAATCGCTTGCTTCGCACTTTACTTGAAGATAAAGACGCCTGGGAAATGGTCACGTTTGAAAATGAAGAAGATGCTCCGATTTCATTTATGCGTTCAGCCGAAGCACCACGTCACGTTGAATAAAATGCCGCAATGATTACGCACGAATTCGATGTCATTGTCGTAGGTGCTGGTGGTGCTGGCTTACGCGCAACACTGGGAACAGTTGAAAAAGGACTGAAAACGGCGTGTTTAACCAAAGTTTTTCCAACCCGCTCTCACACCGTTGCTGCACAAGGTGGGATTAGCGCAGCTCTGGGCAATATGGGTGAAGACGATTGGCGTTACCATTTTTACGATACAGTAAAAGGCTCAGATTGGCTCGGCGACCAAGATGCTATCGAATACATGTGCCGTGAAGCCATTCCCGCTGTGGTGGAATTAGAACATTACGGTGTGCCATTTTCACGCACCGCTGATGGAAAAATTTATCAACGTGCCTTCGGCGGCATGACAACGCATTACGGTGAAGGTCTGGCACAACGCACTTGTGCAGCGGCAGATAAAACAGGTCATGCGATTCTTCACACCCTTTATCAACAAGCCTTAAAACATCAGGCGCAATTCTTCGTTGAATACATTGTTCTCGATTTAATCATGGAAAATGGTGAATGTCGCGGCGTAATTGCGTGGTGTTTAGACGATGGTTCGTTGCATCTTTTCAAAGCGCACGCCACGATTCTAGCGACAGGCGGTTATGGTCGTACTTACTTTTCTTGTACTTCTGCACACACTGTTACAGGCGATGGTAATGCGATGGTTTTGCGTGCAGGTTTGCCGTTGCAAGATATGGAATTTATCCAATTCCATCCAACGGGAATTTACGGTGCAGGTTGTTTAATCACCGAAGGTGTGCGTGGCGAAGGTGGTTATTTAACCAATTCTGAAGGCGAGCGTTTTATGGAACGTTATGCACCGCACGCCAAAGATTTAGCATCACGCGATGTGGTTAGTCGTGCCATTACAATGGAACTCAATGCAGGCCGTGGTGTTGGTGAACATAAAGACCACGTTTATTTGCACATGGAACATTTGCCTGTTGACGTGATTCGTGAACGATTACCTGCAATGGTTGAACTTGCTAAGGTTTTCGCGGGCATTGATGCAACCAAAGTTCCTATGCCAGTAACCCCAACTGTTCATTACAACATGGGCGGCATTCCAACGAATTATCATGCGGAAGTCGTCACACTTGAAAATGGCAATCCTGATAACGTCGTTAAAGGTTTAATGGCAATCGGCGAAGCAGCTTGTGTTTCGGTTCATGGCGCAAACCGTTTAGGTTCAAATTCACTGCTTGATTTAGTTGTTTTTGGTCGTGCCGCTGCGATGCGTTGCGCCGAATTGATTACGCCAAATCAACCGCATTCAGATGTAAATCCAGAAAGCTACGCACCCGCTTTAGCGCGTTTTGAAAAAATTAGAAATGCTAACGGCTCAAAAAATACGGCATCTATTCGCTTGGCGATGCAAAAAACCATGCAAAGCAAAGCGGCGGTTTTTAGAACGCAATCGACATTAGATGAAGGTATTGCAGAAATGAAAGCCATTTCCGAATCGTTTGCAGATTTAGGTTTAACCGACCGTTCGCTGATTTGGAACACTGATTTAGTCGAAGCGTTAGAACTTGATAATTTATTGGCGCAAGCAACAGTTGCCATTCACGCAGCGGCAAATCGTCTTGAAAGTCGTGGAGGCCATGCGCGTGAAGATTATCCGCAACGCGATGATGAAAATTGGTTGAAACATACCCTAATTTGGTTACAAAATGGCAATGTGAAAATTGATTATCGTCCTGTACATTTGTACACGCTAACCGATGACGTTGAGATGATTCCACCTAAAGCGCGAGTTTATTGATATGAATAATGAAAACAGAGCAATTCCTTTAGTTTCCAATATCGACATTTTTCCTTGGAATCACAATTTTGATACAGGTATTGAGATTATCGATGAGCAACACAAAAAGCTCTTAGAACTGGTGAATTTGCTAGCGAAACACTTTGTTAATCAATCAGACCCACTCACGTTAAATGCCATTTTTGACGAATTAACCGCTTACACCATTTACCATTTTCAAACCGAAGAAGCGATTTGGCACGAGTATTTTGCCGAAGATGAATTAGAACTTAGCCACAAATCCACACACCAGAAGTTCATTGCCGAATTAGAGCGTCTTAAAAATCAAGAATGCGATGAAAATGCAGAGCAAATAATCGAAAATGTCTTGTCATTCTTGACGCAATGGCTAGCGTTTCACATTTTAGATACCGATAAACGCATGGCAAAAGCCATTCACGCAATTCAGAACGGCGCAACGCTAGAAGAAGCAAAACGCGCATCTGAAAATGAAATTACGGGGGCGATGAAAGTGTTGATTGCGACCGTTTTGTCGATGTACGACAGTATTTGTAATCGCACTGTGCAATTGATGCGCGAGATATTAGAACGGCAAAAAATTGAAGCAAAACAACGTTTATCCTCAAATGTTTTTGAAAATACGCTTGATGCAATTTGTATCACAGACAAAAACTTCAACATTGTCGAAATGAATCCTTCGTTTTGTCGAGTAACTGAATGTCCGACTGAGGAAATCATTGGGCGGTATTTGCCTGATTTGAAACCCGCCATTCAAAATGAAGTGTTATTTGAAAAAATCACCGCAGAACTTGAACGGTGTGGTCATTGGAGTGGAGAGATTTGTTATCACACTCAAAACGGCGAGCAAAATAAACGTCACGAAGAATGGCTAACACTTTCGGCGGTAAAAAATGAACAGGGTGTTGTGACAAATTACGTTGCTGTTTTTTCAAATGTAGCGAACTTACTTGAACTCAAAAATGAGCTGGAACATCACGCTTATCACGATGCGTTAACGGGTTTGCCAAATCGAATTTTGCTTTACGACCGATTAAAACAAGCGATTTTGCGAGCTGACAGAACGCACAAACCGCTTGCTGTTTGTTATTTAGATTTAGACGGATTTAAACACGTTAATGACACACTCGGACACAGTGCAGGCGACGAGTTATTGAAAGAAGTCGCTCATCGTTTCTCGAAATTGTTACGCGCAAACGATACGGTTGCTCGACTTGGTGGTGATGAATTTGTCATTTTGTTTGGTGATTTAGCTGACGCGGATGATTACCGATTGTTGCTTGACAGGGTATTGGAACATATTAACGAACCCATTTTTATTGATGGTGACGAAGCAAATGTGAGTGCAAGTATCGGCGTAACTATTTATCCGCTTGATAAAAGTTCGTTCGAAGAATTACTTGAACACGCCGATTTAGCGATGTATCACGCGAAACAATCAGGAAAAGCACAATATCAACGCTATACCAAAAGTTTGCTGTAACGTTATTTGTAGATAATGTTTTGCAACACGCTGGCGTTATGTTTGACTAAATCACGCAAAAAACGGGTGAATTCAATTTGATGAAGCTGCTCTAAAACAATCGCTCGTGTGCGTAAATCTTTTAATCGATACATGGGCGTATCGTCATTAAACGCTAACCCGATGATGTTGCCACGCCCTTGCACGGGAACAAATAGTAATTTCCAGTTAAATAATCTTCCTAGCCATAGCGCGATTTGTTGAAATTGTGGGCGTTGAACGCCACCCCAACAATTTATCACCAGCATTCCATCTTTTTTAAGCAATTGCTGGCAATGTTCAAAAAATGACCAATTACAAATCGCTTCTGCCATCCCCGTTGCATCAAACGCATCAACCATAATTAAGCTGTATAACTCGCGTTCACTATCAAGACGTTTGCGAACGTATTCGGCACCATCATCCACCACAATTTTTAAGCGCGAATCAAGCGGCAAATCAAAATGGCTTCGAGCAATTTTGACTACGCCTTTACGATATTCCACGACTTTGACTTGGCAATCAGGAAAACGATGCAACAAATGTTTTGCAATCGACCCGCCACCTAAACCAATTAGCAGTGCGTCATCATCGAGTGTTTCTTTAAAAAGCATCCAGCTTGACATTGTGCGTGCATATTCTAAATACAACTGATTTGGGTCGCTAAGTAACATGGAGCTTTGGCGCGGTAATGAACCAAAATGCAATGAGCGCACACCGTCAACTTCGACGACTTCTAATGCGCCTTGGTCGTCAAAATCTTGATGAATTAGCAAGCCGTCGTATTTGTACATCGTGTGTTGGGTGAAAAGTTTGCGAAATTTTTTATCTTGAGCGTGAGGCATTTTTGGTTTTTGACAAATTTAAGTAGCGATAATGGTCTATTCTACCTTGTCGCGTGTGAAATGTTGATTTAGCATCGTACTTTTTCAACGCAAAATACAAACAATGAAGAGGCTGTTATGACTGATGAATCAAGACCACCGTTTCCGCCATTTAATGCAGAAACGGCAGCACAAAAAGTACGCGCAGCCGAAAATGCGTGGAATTTGCAAGTTCCAGAAAAACTTGCATTGGCATATAGCGCAGAAAGCGTGTGGCGTAATCGAGCTGAATTTTTGCAAGGGCGTGAGCAAATCACCGCATTTTTGCAACGGAAATGGGCAAACGAATTGGAATATCGCTTAATCAAAGAATTATGGGCATTTCATGAAAGTCGTATTGCGGTGCGTTTTGCTTACGAATGGCACGATAGAGCAGGGCAGTGGTTTCGTTCGTATGGCAATGAAAATTGGGAATTTAACGCGCAAGGTTTGATGCAACGACGCATTGCGAGCATTAACGATTTAGCCATTGCAGAAGATGAGCGACTTTTTCATTGGGAATTCAAAACGGCGCGTCCTGATGATTATGCGAGTTTGTCAGAATTGAATTTGTAATTTTTAGGCACAAAAAAACCGCTTTTCAAAACGGAAAAGCGGTTTTTAAGTTTAAGAAATTAAGCGGCAAAATTTTTCGCTGCAAAATCCCAATTCACTAATGCCCAGAAGGCTTCCAAATACGCAGGACGCGCATTGCGGTAATCAACGTAATAAGCGTGTTCCCAAACGTCGCATGTTAATAACGGTGTTTGACCTGCGGTTAATGGGCAACCTGCATTACTGGTGCTAACGAGGGCTAATGAGCCATCTGCATTTTTAACGAGCCATGCCCAACCTGAACCGAAAGTGGTAATTGCTGTTTTGGTGAATTCTTCTTTGAATTTTTCAAATGAACCAAAGGTTGCGTTAATAGCATCCGCTAATGCGCCAGTTGGTTGTCCACCTGCGTTAGGTGCTAACGAGTTCCAATAAAATGTATGATTCCAAACTTGTGCTGCGTTGTTGAAAATACCGCCTGATGATTTCAAGACGATTTCTTCAAGTGATAAACCTTCAAATTCAGTACCTGGTACTAAATTATTTAAGTTTGTGACGTAAGTTTGATGATGTTTACCGTAATGAAACTCTAATGTTTCCGCTGAAATGTGTGGTGCAAGTGCGTCTTTTGCGTAAGGTAAAGCAGGAAGTTCAAAAGCCATGATAAATCTCCTAAAAAATGAAAAATAAATACCAACTAATTTAATACGAAATAACTTTAGCATTGATTGGTGATTAAATAAACTGCTCGCAGTAGGCAACAGAATGTTTTATGGATAGTTATTATTTTTATCAAGGGTAAAGGTTGTTTTATCACTAAAAATGCGTAGAATAACCCGATTTATTTTCAACAATTATTTAGAGGTTCAGATGGTAACAATTCGTTTATCAAGAGGTGGTTCTAAAAACCGTCCTTTTTATCAAATCGTGGTAACAGACAGCCGTAACAGCCGTGATGGTCGTTATATCGAACGTATTGGCTTTTTCAATCCGTTAGCGCGTGGTCAAGAAGAACGTTTACGTTTAGATTTAGACCGTGTAAATCACTGGAAAGCAAACGGCGCACAGGCTTCTGACCGTGTTGCATCTTTGATTAAAGATCAAGTTAAAGCTGCGGCGTAATTGCTTTTGAGCGAAGAAACGTTATTGCACGTCGGGAAAATTTCTGGCGTTTTTGGTATTAAAGGCTGGGTAAAAGTTTTTTCTTTTACAGGTTATCGTGAAGATATTTTGCAGTATTCGCCTTGGCAATTGAAAAAAACGGTGTTACAAAACACGTTGAAATCGTAACAGGACAATTGCAAAACCAATTAGTTGTCGCGCAAC
>JAQTOT010000229.1 GCA_028713145.1 Methylococcales bacterium | reverse complement strand
GCCCGATTGTAAGCATTCGCAATCGGGTCAGCATTATTAACAAGGTAATAATCCACATCACCATCAAACGCATCAATCACAATTTTTATTGAATTTCGAATGTAATTAAACGGCTGTCCATCGTGGATTTTTTCATCTTTAAAGGGTTTAGAAACAGGATATTTATCCGAAAGCGTGTAAGCGTCTTGAATCCAATAAAAACGATCGTCTGTCATGACTAAATACGGGTCTTTATCAAGATGCAAAAATGGCGTGAGTTTATGCACACGCTCTTTGATGTTGCGATAAATTTTGAGCTTACTGTCTTTTGAAATGTTGGTTGAAAAAAAGATTTTTTCGTCACCTAATTTGTAAGCAAACAAGGCTTTTTTAAACAACGACGCAATCGGAATGCCGCCTTCGCCGTGATAGGCTTGATTTTCTAAAAGCGTCGCGTTATCTGAACCCGCAATACCGACAATATCTAATTTATTCGGCACAATCGCGTAATCAAAATCTTCTTGTCCGTAATAAATATCAGGATGCGTGGTTTTTAAACCGACATCCGAAGTCATATTCAAATCACGCAAATACCACGTCAACGGCGCATCGGCATCTTGTGAAGCGGGGGTCATTACTGCACCAAAACCATGCGTATAACGCAAATGGCGGTTTTCCCAGTTTTGCGCTTCTTTGGGCAATTTTGCGATATTAACCTCACGCGCCGCGATATTCACTTGACGCAAATGATCCGAAATAAAATAACGGTCTTCATCAACGGTTAAAAATTTGTAATACGGACGAATTTCTTGCAGTTGTTTGTAACTAAAAATAATCAAATCCCTGTCCCAAACAGGAATGTTTTCAAAATGCTTTTGACTGCTCCACGTTGAAATATCCTGCGCGGCATCGACTTTAATCGTCATGTCAACGGTGTTGATATTTTTCAAATCGTAAGCATCGAGTGTTGCATCGATATTTTGTTGAATAAAGGTTTTTTCGGTTTTAACTGGATTTGGATTAACCACAAAACGTTGCAAGGCTTGAGGAATAAACTCAATCTGTGGCACTTGCCAAATGATTAAAAACACGAGTAAAGAAATCCAAAGCGGCATTCGATTATCGTGTTTTTCAGAATGCACAAAGCGAATGGCAATCAGAGCAAAAATCAAAAAAGTCGCCATTGCAGCCCAAATCAGCGGCAATTGGTAACGAATTTCAACAAAACCAGGACCATAAAAAATGGGTTCGTGGTGATTTGTGTAAAGTAGCGAAAAGCGTTCGAGCATAAAGCCCCAACTCACAAAACCAATCACAAAACCAATGAGCAACGTGAGATGAATTTTCGCGCCTTTAGGATAACTTTTACGCTGATCAGGAATAAACGTGTGTTCAAGCCAATAGAGAAAACCCACCATCACAAAAATCAACGATGCCGTAAGCAGTAATTCTTGCTGAACGAGTTGATATGTTGGATACGCAAGCATGTGAAAACTTACGTCGTTACCATAAACAGGTTCGGTTACGCCCGCTGGTGCGCCAAAGAAATACATCAGCGTCGATTCCCACTGACTGTAAAACGGTGAAGCAATAATCAACGCCAAAACAAACGAAACAGGCGTGTAAATTTTCACCGAGCCATTCATAAAGGTATCAGCAAATTTTTGAACACGCTTTTTTTCACTATCGGGCAAGGTATTTTTTTCGACTGTATAACCTAAATAACGTGAAGCGAGCCAAAAATGGGTAAAGAAAATGACAAAAAATGCCAGCGTTACGCCACCAGAAAGAAAGTATTTATAAAGCGTGCGTAACCAGAAATAGGATTCGAGTTTAAGCGACTCGTACCACCACCAATCGACAAAAAAATCGATAAAAATAAAGTGAAACGCAACGAATAAAACCACTGCAAAAGCGAATGTGCCGCCTAGCAACGCGGGGAAAAATCTTAAATTCCGCATGGTGCTTCCTTAGAATATGAATGGGAAATAATAGGTTGCCGTTATTCTAACATTCTACGGCGCGTTGTGTGCCACGATAACCTTGGCTAAATCTAGTGAATAGTGAGTGGCATTAAGCAAACAGAAAATTAGATAAATTTTCAACACACTCAATTAAAACTTTGGCAAAGTAATTGCTTTTGACAACTCAAGCAATCAAGCGGTTCAAGTGATTTAATTTTTAAAATACAAATTTTTAGGGGGAGAAAGTGTTTTTTTACGACATGAGATTAGGGACAAAGTTAGTCAGCAGTTTTTTAATTGTGGCAGTTGTCGGCTTGATGGTTTGTGTGATTGGTATTTTTAATATGACGCAACTAAATGATTATGTTGATAAAGTCTACAGTAAAGATTTAATGGGACTTTCTTATGTTAAAGAAGCACAAAGCACTCGTCTTCGTGCCGCGCGGGATTGGCGCAGCGCGTTACTTGCGACAACGCCAGAAGAAAAACGCAAAGCGGCTGATTCAGTTAAAAAAAATGTTGAAGCATATGAAGAAAGCATACATAAAGGCGGAGAATTATTTTCAGGCGACGAACACAAAACCTTGATTCAAGAAATTTACAATGCCACTCCAGAGTGGAAAGCACTGACCTTACAAGTCCTAGACATGATTGTGGAGCAGAATTTAACCCAACAAACGCCAGAGCTTTCAAAAATTCTCAAAGCACAGCAACCGTTAGCTAAAGTCATTGATGGCAATATCAGTAAATTGACACAAGCAAAAGAAATCACTTCAGCAGAAACAGCCAAACAATCTGCACAAGAATATATGCACAATCTCATCATGATGGTTGTTTTAGTCACATTTAGTTTCATTCTCAGTGTCGTTATCGGGTTGTTATTTTCACGCTATTTGACAAAACAGTTAGGCGGCGAATTAACCAATGCAATTAACGAAGTGAAAAAAATCTCGGCAGGTGATTTCTCAAGCCACTTAACGCTTAAAAAAGACGACAAAACGAGCTTGCTCTATTCGCTAAAAATCATGCAAGAAACTATTCTTG
>JAQTOT010000228.1 GCA_028713145.1 Methylococcales bacterium | reverse complement strand
TTCAAACCTATTGGTGTGAAATCTTGTCTATAACTGGGATAAACATCACCTAGTTCAATGACAGAAAAACAAGTAATTAGCACCGAGCCGAAGTGTTTTAATTCGTCAATATCAGCATCTTTAAGCGTGACATACCCTCTGTAATGAGTTGGTTTTGGTAACTTGTTAGCTGACCAATAAGCACTAGCCACATAACCGTCGTAAAATCCTTTATTAGTAACTTTACTCATGACACACCCCCAAAAATCTTATGATTCATGGATGCCACAACATTGCTAACGTGACCATCCGATAAATGCGCGTAACGCTTTACCATCGACAGGGTTTTGTGTCCTAAGACTTCGGCAATTTCCGCTAAACTTGCGCCATCCATAGCCAAATAAGACGCGGTGCAATGTCTTAGGTCGTGCCAGTGAAAGTTATCGATACCCGCAGTTTTCAGGGCGTAATTCCAAGATGATTTAAGCTCAAAAGGTTGCAGGGGCTTAATAGACGATGGGAAAACCAAAGGCGTGTCGATACGTCTAACTTTTGCATAATCGCGTAACAACTCTAAACCTAACCCCGTCAACGGTATTCGCCTACTTTCACCATTTTTAGTTTCATGCAATATCGCCACGCCACTTTTTAAATCAATATCGCGCCACCTTAACCACATTAACTCACTTTGTCGCATACCTGTTGATAATGCCAACACCACACAAAGATAAAGCTGTTTATTGCGTGATTGCTTGCAAGCGATCAAAAGCCGCTCTCTTTCGTCATCATCTAACCAGCGAATACGCCCGCGTGATTCTGTTGGATTTTTGACCTTACGCATCGGCGTGTCATCAATCCATTGCCACTCATTCACAGCGATAGTAAAAGCGTGAGACAACGCCGCCATGTATCGAACGACAGTTGCAGGGCTACGTTGTTTGTTTCGGACTGTTTGCCCTGCGAGTAATTCATCACGGCATTCAACAATCAAGGCGGGGGTAATATCGGCTAAAACATAAACGCCTAATTTATCGCGCCACCATTCGAGCTGTTGTTTTTGGCTTTTAGCTTGTTTTGGTTTCGTTGGCAAAACGTCTTTGATGTAACGATTGATTAAATCAGCCAACGTGTGTTTTTTCGATTCAATAGTTTTGAAATGCCGACCTTCACGGATTGCGCTTTCGGTGTCCTGTATCCATTTTTGCGCGTCGGTTTTTCGTTTGAAGGTGGCGCGTTGTGGTGGATAGCCTTTTAATCGAATGTCACAGGTAAATCGTTTTGTGCCGTCTTTGGCTAGACGCTCTTTGATGTTTGCCATATTGCCTCCAGTTGGTAAGCAAGTGGCATTTTGATATGATGCTGTCCATTGCTTAACCCGCATTGTTAAGTGAAATTTGTGAAGGCTTTTGACGTTGGTAGCGTCAGAAGCCTTTTTTTATGTGGCATTCAGTATAACTAAATGTCGCAATTTTGTCGCACTGAGTCACAAAAAAGGGCGATAAATGGCAACAAGTGACAATAAGGCTATTTTGTAAACGTGTTGAATTTACTAGGTTTATTTGTTGTGGCTCGTTGTGATTTATCGGTGTTTTTAGCCGTCAATAGATGAGTAATCATTTGGCGGTCTTTCTTTTTTGTGCAACTTACACGTTTTAAAACAATTAGTTATAAAACCATGAAAAATGGAATTTAAAAAATGTCGCAATTTTGCAAAAATTAAAACAAGAGGTTTTAGCCGATTCCAGAAATTCACCTTGCAACGCTTTCACATCAGGTTCAAAGCAAAAGCAAATAAATAATAAAAATAATGACAGCTGATAATCCAATACTCACGCGCAAAGACTCGGCTTCCGCATATAACAAATCTGCCTGAATCTGCTCTTTTAAATGCTTATCTTTTAAATCTGATAATTTTTTACCAAGCTCTTCCAATTTACGTTTTTGTTCTGCTCGTCTTTGTTCTTTTTCTTCCGCTAGTTGTTCTGCCTGAATCCGTCTTGCTTCTTGCTTTTCAGATTCAGCCTCTCGTTTATGTTGTTCTGCTTTTGTAAGTTGCGCCTTCGCTTTCTCTCTTACTTTATCTATAGCACTTTTATGTGTCATAAAATAAAAATCCCTAAAAAATTAACCACCCGATAACCATACTAAGCCATAGAGCTTTTTTCAATCTTTAAACTTACGCAACCCACGTCGCATTAAAAATTTCGGTAATCATTTCGAGCGTGATTTTACTCAATAAATCTAAAGGCAAAAGTCTTAATCAGTGGGCAAGTGAAACGTTAAGCAACGCTGTTATGGCTTGAGTAAAAGAGATTGTAAATGCCATTGTATGACGCGCCACTTACGCCTTTTGCGGTTGTAAATGCGTTACCTCTTTACCATCTTTGATGATTTTATAAACCCACGCTTGGGTCACATTGTATTTTTTAACAAGCTGATTAACATGTTTTGGATTTGTTGGTCTCCTTGATGTAACGATTGATTAAATCAGCCTACGTGTGCTTTTTTGATTCAACAGTTTTGAAGAACTCGACCGTTCGCGACGCGCAGTTAAGTTTTTCTTAAATGACCAGGTGAATAACTAAATTTGCGTTTAAATGCGGTTATAAAATGATTTACATGAGAATATCCTAATTCTGATGCAAGTTGTTTCATGGGAATATCACTGTGTTCTAATGCCTCATGCGCGGCTGACAGGCGATAATCATTGATGAAAGCACTGATGGATTGTCCATACTCGGCAGTAAATAAATCGTTTAATGTTCGAAGTGAAATGCCAAATTGTTTTGCGAGATCATGTAAATTGGGGAGTTTACCTTTCGTGCTAGTGATATAAGCATGTAATTTTTCTACTTTCTCTTTCGATGATGAACCTTGTAAGAATACATTTTCGGGTTTTGTTTGAAAATTAAGCCGCCGACTGAGCGATTGAATCACTACATCTAACTCCTTAATTGATGCTGGTTTTGTCATGTAAATATCTGCACCATTGACATAACCTTCGACACGATCTTGAATT
>JAQTOT010000079.1 GCA_028713145.1 Methylococcales bacterium | reverse complement strand
GCTTTTGGTTACGCAACGCACAAAGACCGCATCACCAAACCGATGATTCGCAAGAGCATCCAAGATGCTTGGAAAGAAGTTTCTTGGGAAGAAGCGATTGCTTACGCAGCATCTGAAATCAAACGCATTCAAGCCAAATACGGCAAAGAATCTGTCGGCGGTTTAACGTCATCACGTTGCACCAACGAAGAAGCGTATTTGGTTCAAAAATTGATTCGTGCAGGTTTTGGAAACAATAACGTCGATACTTGTGCGCGGGTTTGCCATTCACCAACAGGCTACGGTTTGAAACAAACGCTCGGTGAAGCATCAGGCACGCAAAATTTTGATTCCATCAGAAAAGCCGACGTGATTGTAGTCATGGGTGTGAATCCAACTGACGGACATCCAGTGTTTGGTTCGCAAATGAAAAAACGTTTGCGTCAAGGTGCGAAACTCATCGTTATCGACCCGCGCAACATTGATTTGGTGAAATCGCCACACATTCAAGCTAATTACCATTTGAAACTTCGTCCAAGTACCAACGTGGCAATCGTGAATGCCTTGGCACATGTTGTGGTTTCTGAAGGATTGGTTGATGAAGAATTTGTAAAAGCACGTTGCGACATGGCTTCATTCAACAAATGGCGCACTTTTGTTGCTGACGAACGTCATTCACCAGAAAATACTGAATCCATCACGGGGGTTCCTGCTGCCGACATTCGAGCAGCGGCGCGTTTATATGCAACAGGCGGAAATGCGGCATTCCATTACGGTTTGGGCGTAACCGAACACAGCCAAGGCTCAACGACTGTTATCGGCATTGCAAATTTAGCAATGGCGACAGGAAACATTGGACGTGACGGCGTAGGTGTAAATCCTTTGCGTGGTCAAAATAACGTACAAGGCTCGTGCGATATGGGTTCATTCCCACATGAATTGCCTGGTTATCGCCATGTTGCTGACCCTGCTACGCATGATTTGTTTGAAAAAGCGTGGAATGCAACATTAAGCACAAATCCTGGTTTGCGAATTCCAAATATGTTTGATGCGGCGTTAGATGGCACGTTCATGGGCTTGTATTGCGAAGGCGAAGACATCGCGCAATCTGATCCAGATATTACGCACGTTCACGCCGCGTTACAGAAAATGGAATGCGTCATTGTGCAAGATATTTTCTTGAACGAAACAGCAAAATTCGCGCACGTTTTCTTACCTGGTGCATCGTTCCTCGAAAAAACAGGTACATTTACCAACGCAGAACGCCGTATTTCGCCAGTTCGTAAAGTCATGCGTCCGCTTGCAGGCTATGCTGATTGGGAAGTGACGCAATTGTTATCAAACGCGCTCGGTTATCCAATGAATTATTCAGATCCTTCTGAAATCATGGACGAAATTGCGAGTTTAATTCCAAGTTTCACAGGCGTGAGCTATTCGAAAATTGACGAATTAGGGAGTGTTCAATGGCCTTGTAACGATGAAACACCTGACGGTACGCCAGTTATGCACACGAAAGAATTTTTGCGTGATGACGGCAAAGGCTTATTCATGTTGACCGAATATGTGCCAACGATTGAAAAAGTTACACCGATGTATCCGTTGATTTTGACCACAGGTCGAATTTTGGCGCATTACAACGTCGGCGCACAAACTCGTCGTACAGGTAACGTGGCATGGAATCCTGAAGATATTTTAGAAATCCATCCGCACGATGCGGAAGACCGTGGTATTAACGATGGTGATTCGGTAGGCATTAAAAGTCGTGCAGGTGAAACGGTGTTACACGCGATTGTGACTGACAGAGTGCAACCTGGTGTCGTTTATACCACGTTCCATTTCCCTGAATCGGGCGCGAATGTCATTACGACAGATAACAGCGATTGGGCAACAAACTGTCCTGAATATAAAGTTACCGCCGTGCAAATTACGAAAGTAACCAAAGATTCAGAATGGCAACAAGGTTATCGCGCTTTCACTGAAAACCAACTTGATTTGTTAGCACAAGCGGCTCATGCCTAACGATGAATTTTTAGCATCGGTGTTGGAATTGGGCTGGTCGAGTTACCAGCCCGTTTCAGTTGAACGTTTCAAAAATGGTGCGCTTTCAACGGTTGATGATTTTGTCGCTGAAGAAGTTCCCGTTGTTCTCATGTATAACGGCGTGTCACACGTCGTTATGCTGGCAACACCGACGAATTTAGAAGATTTCGCGTTAGGTTTTAGTTTAACGGAAGGCATCATTGCCAATGCGGCTGAATTGGAATCGGTAAAAGTTTATCAACGTTCAAACGGCATCGAAGTTCAGTTAAAAATTCCCGAAGCACGTTTTCAATGTCTTGCCGACAAAGGGCGTAATTTAACAGGTCGCACAGGTTGTGGGTTGTGTGGTGCGACCACGTTAAAACAAGCGATTAAACCGCCACGTTCTGTGTCAGGTGATTTGAAAATTACCGCCACGCAATTAACGGCTGCGTTGCAAAATTTGTCGCAACATCAAAAACTCAATCAAATCACAGGAGCAATTCATGCTGTAGCGTGGGTTGAACCTGAAAAAGGGATTGTCGAATTACGCGAAGATGTGGGGCGACATAATGCGCTGGATAAATTGATTGGTGTATTGCTCAAACGTAATACGGATTTTCGTGCGGGTTTTATGATTACGACCAGTCGTGCGAGTTATGAAATGGTACAAAAAGCGACTGCTGTAGGTGTAACGATTTTAGCAGCGATTTCTGCTCCAACTGCACTTGCAATTCGGTTAGCACAAGAATCAGGTTTAACGTTAATTGGTTTTGCGCGAGATGAAACTTGCGTGATTTACAGTCATTCTCAAAGGTTTGAAAAATGAAAAAAACAATTTTAACTACCGTTTTAGTCGGTTTATCGTTTAGCGCAGTGGCTGAACAACCCGTTGGTGATTACAAAAATTGGCGTTTGCTTTCGGTTTCGCATCGAACAGATAAACAAACATTGCGAGCAATTTTAGGCAATGACACAGCCATTGAATCTGCTCGTGCTGGAAAAGTCACACCGTGGGCAGAAGGCAGCATCTTAGCCAAAGTAAAATGGAAAGAATCCATTCACGCAAATTGGGCAGCGGCAATTGTTCCTGGTGAATTCGAAGCGGCTGAAGCGATGGTCAAAGATTCTAAAAAATATGTAACAACAGGCGGTTGGGGCTTTGGTAAATGGCAAGGTAACGATTTAGTGATGTTTGACGAAGCGAAATCCAAAGAATGTTTTGCTTGTCACACCGCCGCGCTACAGAAAAATGATTATGTTTTCACGCATTCGGCGTTGCAATAAAAGGAGAGAATATAAAATGAGTTCAAAAATTGAAAAATTAGTCAAAATGGCAAATGACATCAGCAATTTTTTTGATGCCGACCCAGACAAAACAGTTGCCGCGCAAGGCGTAAAAAATCACATTTCGCGTTCTTGGGAATTGCGAATGCGTGAAGCTATTGTTGACCATGTGAAAAATCATGATGGTGAAGGGTTATCGCCGCTTGCAAAAACAGCGGTTTCGCAAATCACTATTTGATTTTTTCAAATAAAAAGGTGTGTTTGACGCGCCTTTTTTCTTTTTTCACTTTACTCGTCACTAACGTGGATTTTTATGCAACACACCGTGATAACGCCCGAAGATTTAAAAGCGTCGTTAATCCAAATTCGTCAAACTGCCGCAGAACTTTACCGTTTTACTGAAAAATTAACGCTACTTAAAATTGTCCATCATGTTGCGGTGCAAGTGATTAAAGCGGTTGATGATCTTCAAAAAGAAATACAAAAGCCGCTTGCTGGTGCAGATTTATTCGCGGCACTCGAATCTTCAAAATCCGTTTTATTTTTAGAGGATATTGTCGATGCAGACACGATGAGTGAATTAGAAAGTTACGTTCTACCTTTTGCGAAAAACTTAGACGATGAAGAATTAACCCGTTTTCTCAGCGAAGTCACTGAAAAGATTGAAGTCAAATACAACGCAATGCTTGAAAAAATTCATGAATTTAACGCGTTAGTTAAAGATGAGCTGGAGTAGTGTAAATCCTATCGCGTTAAGTATCGGTTTATTGATTTGCAGTAATATTTTTATGACCTTCGCGTGGTACGCACATTTAAAAGAATTACATCAAAAACCGTGGTTTGTCGCGGCACTGGTCAGTTGGTTTATCGCATTATTTGAGTATTTACTGCAAGTTCCTGCAAATCGAATTGGCTACAGCGTGTTAAGCGTTGGACAGTTGAAAATTATTCAAGAAGTCATCACATTGTCATTGTTTATTCCCTTTTCACTTTATTACCTGCGTGAACCGCTTAAACTCGATTATTTATGGGCATTTTTCTGTTTGCTTGGCGCAGTGTATTTTGTCTTTCGTGAAAAGCTCTAAACGCGACAGTCTTTTGTTTTTATGGCAAAATTAACCCGTTTTCAATTTATTCATTCAATCGAGGAAATCATTTTATGAAACGCATTTTTCTATTTCTAGTTACCAACCTTGCGGTGATGGTGGTAATTGGCGTTATTTTTAATTTGTTGGGTTTGCACAGTTCACTTGCGGCAAACGGTGTCGATTTAGATTTGAAAAAATTACTCGTGATGTCGGCAATTATCGGTTCGACAGGTTCAATCATTTCACTATTTATGTCGAAATGGTCAGCAAAACGCGGCATGGGCGTAGTGGTTATTGAGCATCCACAAAATCAAACTGAACAATGGCTTGTTAATATCGTTGCTCGTCAAGCACAAGCCGCAGGGATTGGAATGCCAGAAGTGGGAATTTTTGAATCGCCCGAACCCAATGCGTTTGCAACAGGTGCAAATCGTGACAGCGCGTTAGTAGCTGTCAGCACAGGTTTATTGCACGCAATGAGTGCTGACGAAGTGGAAGCCGTTGTCGGTCATGAAATCAGTCACGTTGCCAATGGCGACATGATTACGATGGCGTTGATGCAAGGCGTTGTGAATACATTTGTGTATTTCTTCGCGACGATTATTGGTCATTTCGTAGATAAAGTGATTTTGAAAAACGAAGAACAAGGCTACGGCTGGGCATATTACGTCACGCAAATGGTCGCGCAAATTGCACTCGGTATTTTGGCTTCAATCGTCGTGATGTGGTTCTCGCGTTACCGCGAATTCAGAGCTGACGCAGGTGGTGCAAATTTAGCAGGTCGTGAAAAAATGATTGCAGCTTTGCAAGCCTTGCAACGTGTTCACGAACCCGCCGAATTACCAGGTCAATTAGCTGCATTTGGTATCAGCGGCAGTGGTTCAATGAAATTATTCATGTCACATCCACCACTTGAAGATCGCATTGCCGCATTGCAAAATTTGCGTTAATTCACACTCAAACAGGTGCAAAGTTTTTTGGCTTTGCACCTTTCTTTTGTCTAACACATAACTTTACAAAAAAATGAGCATCACACTTTCTAATCGCGTCAACGCTGTAAAACCTTCTCCAACCTTAGTCATTACTGCAAGAGCCGCAAAAATGCGTGCTGAAGGTCATGATATTATCGGTCTAGGAGCAGGTGAACCTGATTTCGATACCCCTGATTTTATTAAACAAGCCGCTATCGATGCGATTAACAAAGGTTTTACAAAATATACCGCTGTTGATGGCATTGCACCGTTGAAACAAGCGATTATCAATAAATTCAAAAATGACAATGGCTTGGAATATAACGCGAAACAAATTTTAGTTTCGTGCGGTGGCAAACAAAGTTCGTTCAATTTAACGCAAGCTCTTTTGAATGCTGGTGACGAAGTGATTATTCCTGCACCTTATTGGGTTTCATATCCTGATATGGTGTTGCTCGCAGACGGTGTGCCTGTGATTATCGAAACCACGCAAGCACAAAATTTCAAAATTACGCCGCAGCAATTACGCGCCGCGATTACTGAAAAAACAAAGTTAATTTTTATTAACAGTCCGTCAAATCCTTCGGGTGCTGCGTATTCGCTTGAAGAATTAAAAGCCTTGGGCGACGTGTTAGCGGATTTCCCAAACATCATTATCGCCACCGATGATATGTATGAGCATATTCTTTGGGAAGAAGGCACATTTGTGAACATTTTGAACGCGCATCCTGAATTTTATGACCGCACAATTGTGATGAATGGCGTGTCTAAAGCCTATTCGATGACAGGTTGGCGAATTGGTTATGCGGCGGGGAATGAAAAATTGATTGAAGCCATGTGTACGATTCAATCTCAAAGCACCTCAAATCCAACTTCAATTTCACAATATGCAGCGTTAGCGGCATTAACGGGCGACCAAAGTTTTATCGCGGATATGTGTGTTGAATTTAAAAAACGTCATGATTTTGTTGTCGCAGAATTGAATACGATTGACGGCGTGGAATGTATCCCAACCGATGGCACGTTCTATGTTTTCCCGAATATCGAAAAATTATTAGCGCGTTTGGATGGCATTGATGACGATTTGGCGTTTTCAGATTATTTAATTGAAAAAGCTGGCGTGGCACTGGTTCCAGGTTCGGCATTTGGAACAGCGGGACACATTCGACTTTCGATTGCAACCAGCATGGACAATCTTAAAAACGCGCTGGAGCGCATTAAAAAAGCAATTTAAAAAAAGAAAAGGCGATTTTTTAATCGCCTTTTTTATTTGCAGTGCTAAACTAAACCGATAGCGATTCACTATCTTTAGCGAGGTTTATTATGATTCACAAACACGTTCAGTATTACACACAACATTTCAAAGATGACGCACCTGCATCATTAGTGGTTTTTTTGGTTGCGTTGCCACTTTGTTTGGGTATTGCATTAGCATCAGGCGCACCGCTATTTTCGGGCATTATTGCAGGACTGGTCGGCGGAATTTTAGTTTCATTATTAAGCGGTTCACAACTTTGCGTGTCAGGGCCAGCAGCAGGGTTGACCGTGATTGTGTTCACCGCAATTGAAACATTGGGCAGTTTTCAAGGTTTGCTAATGGCGGTTGTTTTAGCGGGACTTTTCCAGTTGATTTTGGGCTTTTTACGCGCAGGCATTATTGGCGCATTTTTTCCCTCGTCAGTTATTGAAGGAATGCTCGCGGCCATTGGTTTAATTTTAATTATTAAACAAATTCCTCACGCAACAGGCTATGACACCAGCTTTGAAGGTGACGAAAGTTATATGCGTGAAACTGCTGAATCAAGTTTTTTAGAACTTTTTGAGTCGCTGACGCAAAATGTTTCGACAGGTTCAATCATTATTAGTGTCGTGGCGTTGCTCATTATTATTGGGTGGGGATTTTTGAAAAATCATCCAACGTTAAAATTCATTCCTGCACCGTTAATTGCTGTTATTTGGGGCGTAGGTTTTAACGAATGGGCAACACAATTTGCGCCTGAATTTGCCGTTCACGCGAAACATTTGGTGAGTTTACCGATTCTGAATAATCCAAGCGATTTACTTGATAATTTCATGCTGCCTGATTTTAGTTATTTGAGTAATCCACACGCTTACGTTGTGGCGGCGACAATTGCCATTATTGCAAGTTTAGAAACGCTTTTAAGTTTAGAAGCCACTGACAAACTCGATCCATTTAAACGCATCGCACCAACAAATCGAGAACTCAAGGCGCAAGGTATGGGCAACATCGTAAGTGGATTACTCGGTGGTTTGCCAATGACAGCCGTTATCGTGCGAAGTGCTGCGAACATTAACTCAGGCGGACGTACAAAACTTTCGAGTTTTTTACACGGCGTTTGGTTACTTTTGAGCGTGATGTTTTTAGCGACTGTTTTAAACAAGATTCCCCTTGCTTGTTTGTCTGCCATTTTATTGCATACAGGTTATAAGCTCGCCAATCCGTCGATTTTTAAACATTTTTATCATAAAGGAATGAGCCAATTTTTACCGTTTGTGATAACGATTGCGGCGATTGTGGCGACGGATTTGTTAAAAGATATGGCAATTGGGATGACGATAGGCTTATTTTTTGTGGTGAAAGCGAACTATCACGCGTCAATTACGTTGACGAAAGCCAATTCGCATTATTTGATTTCGTTTAATAAAGACGTTTCATTTTTGAATAAAGCCTTGTTGCGTAAATTCATTTTACAAATCGAAGAAAATAGCACGGTCACGATTGACGCAACGAAAACGAATTTTGTCGATCATGATATTTTAGAAGTGATTGAAAACTTTTTGGATGCCGCAGAAGACGACAACATTACCGTTCAATTGATTAACTTGGATGGTAATGAAAAATTTGCTCGTCATTATTCAAAGGTACAAACTGCGTAAGAATTGAAAAAGGACAAATCATATTTGCCCTTTTTTAATCAGATAGTTTTGCGAATGGAGGGCGAATATGATTTGCCCCTACAAATTTTAAAACGTTAAAAAACGTGACTGTAGCTATCACGCACTTCTTTAAGTTCTAACGCAAGTTCACGACGAATTTGAAAATCACGGCGTGTGTGTGCGATGTTGTAAGGAATGAGCGGATTCCGTTCATATTTCACTGCGGTGCGAATAATCCCAATCCATTGACGTTCATTGTCTTCCATTTCTTTAAAACGGTTACGAATACGCTCGAGTTCTTGATTGCAATAAGTGATAAAACCCGCTGCGTAAAACACGCTATTTTTTAAATAATCCTGCAATGCCGCTAAATCGCCGTTAATTTCCTCGACAACTTCTTCGAAATTTTGCGGTTCTGTTGCTTTTTCGATTTCTTTTGCAGGTATTGTCGCTTCTGTTAAAACGGCATCAGCAATCGCTTTTGCCGCATTCCTACCGCGTCCTGCTGGCACCGTTTTATTGATTGCCGCCCACAAACCGTAACGCAAATAATGCGTCAAACCGCCTTCTTGTTTGGATTTGTCGCCACCTTGATAAAAGGCTTCTAAGGTTTTGATTTCAGCGGCACGTTCACTTAATAAACGGTCTCGCGCTTGCAACGGTTTTGCAATAAACGCTTCCACCGCAACGCGCCCAAAACGCAAAAATAACACCTGAAAACCGTGTCGAATTCGCGCTTGTTCAATTCCTTCGTCTAAATGTGAATGTAACAAAGTGCGACGAACTTCTTCGGTTTCCCAAAGTAATTCTTGGATTTTTCGCACGATACCGTCGATTAACGCTTGCAAGGCTTGGGCGAGTTGGTCGGTGAGTTCTGTTTCAAATTTCTTTTGAATTTCACGGAAAAGTTCTTCGCGGATTTTGTAATTGCCTTCGCGTGCATCAGGCATTGAAAGTGTGCCACCAGCGGTGTAAATCCGTTTTAATTCATCGGGTTGTGCGGTAATTAAATTCGAAAGTAACGCTTCAATTTTTTGGTCGTAAGCAGAGCGTAATGCTGCAAGTTCTGCGTGTTCTGCGCCTAGTGCATCCGCTTCGGTGCGACCTTGAATACTTTCAGAATACCAAACATCAAAATCTTTTTTAATGCGTTGCCATTCACGTCCCCACCACTGATTAAATTCTTTGCCAAGCAAATCATCTTCTTGACGTTCATTTTCAGCAATCGTGCCGTAAATCGGTTCGAGTTTGCCCAAAATTTCCGTCGCTAATTGGCGTGTTGCGTTTACCAGCGAATCACAGCGTTTTTGCAAAACGCCTGTGCGTTCGTTATCAATGTAAAAATTTACAGCATCTTTTAATTCTTTTACGCCGTCGGTAATGGCTAATTTTTTAATTTTATTTTTATCATCAGCACTTTTCGAACGGCGCAAAGTGTCTTCGCTTGGAATGCCAAATTCAACCAAATGCGAACGCGCACAAACGGGGAGTAATCGACGTTCAGGCACATTTGCCCAAAAGGCTTTGTGTTTAGCGAACGTGTCACGAAAATCAATCTGATCGTCCATTGCATCCGCTTGCGTTAACACGACAAACACTTTATCTGACACGCGCAAACTAGGGTCTTCCGCATCTGCAACGAGGAGCATTTCCTTTTCAGGTCCCGTAATCGATGGTTGTTTCATTTCTTTGGCGTAAATGATGGCATCGCAATTTTGCAAGCGATCAACCGCTTGCTCGGCGTGCATCAAAATGCCCGAATTAAAACCTGGTACGTCATGAAAAATAATGTCGCGGTCACTACGCAAACGCACGGTTTTGAGTTGAATGCGTTTAATCGCAAGAGCTTGTGCGCGATTTTTGAAAATGGCGGATTGCAACAACTCGCTGATTTCACCGATGTCTAAAAAGGGCTGTTTAAAACTGCCTTTTTTGGTGAATTCATAAATCTGATTCAGATTTTTTTCAGTGTCGTTAAAATCTTCTTGAATTTCCTTTTTTTCTTTGTCACTGAGCAACGCGCCCGCTAAGGCTTTTTGACGTTGTTCTTGCAACTTCGCAATTTCTTCGCGGCTGTAATACTCAATGGCGACTAATTGATCTTGTTCGGTTTGTGCTGACCAAATTTCGGTGCTAGTAAAAGTGCAACGCTCACGCGCGGAAGGCAAAATTTCTTGTCCCAGCCACGCATTTAAGAGCGCACTTTTGCCCGCTTTTTCCAAACCAATGACGGCAACTTCAAAACGATTGGCGCGTAAGCGTTCAAGTTGACGATTTAAACGCGCGTGTTCATGTTCGAGTTTTTGCACCATTTCAGGCGACATATCTACGCCTGTTTTGTTGCTTAAAGTGATGAGTTTATCGGATAAAACGGACGCTTTTTCTAAGCGGGTGAGTTGTTTTGCACAAGTTTCTAGCCACGTTGCCATACGATTTCCAAGTTTATTAAATAGACTGATTTTTGAGTTCAGCGTTCATCGGTTCAATGTTGACGCAATGCTAAACTAAGAAGGTAAAAAGCGACAACCTCTAAATGGTTTTTTTCAATTCTAAAAGGCGTTACGCAAAAGTTTAAGCAACAAAATGTATTTAACTCACGGTTTTGTTATACCTAAATTCGAAAAGTAGGTAAAATTCGCGCCTTTCTAAATACCCCTTGGTTTTTTATTACATGAAAATACTCATTCTAGGTGCAGGTATTACAGGTTCATCTGTTGCCGAAGCCCTTGCAAGTGAAGAAAATGACATTGTTGTCGTTGATTTTAGAACGGATTTGCTTGATGCGTTAAAAGAGCGTTTCGATATTGCGACGGTGACAGGAAACGCTGCCCATCCGAGTGTTTTAGAACAAGCTGGAATTAGCAATACAGACATGGTGATTGCCGTCACCGACCGAGATGAAACGAATATGCTGGCGTGTTTAATCATTAACTCGCTTTACAGCAAACCTAAAACCATTGCCCGTGTTCGCGCAATCGATTATTTAAAACATCCGCGCTTGTTTAGTCCTAACGGCATTCCTGTTGATATTGTGATAAGTCCTGAACAAATTGTGATGAATGCCATTCGCAATTTGATTGAATTCCCAGGTGTGTTGCAAGTTTCTGAATTTGCGAGTGGATTGGTACGTTTATTTTCAGTTAAAGTCATTGCAAATGGCAGTTTGACAGGCAAAAAAATCAAAACAATCAAAGAGCGTCTGATAAATGGCAAAACACGCATTGTGGCAATTTTTCGCAATGGCGAACCTTTTTGCGTCAACGGTGAATCCACGATTGAAACAGGTGACGAAGTTTTCTTTGTCGCACCACGAAAAGAAGTACGTCGTGTTTTAGAAGAATTAGGAAAATTAGAAGCTCCCATTAAACGCATCATCATTGCAGGTGGCGGACACGTCGGAAAACGTTTGGCTCTTGCGCTCGAAGATAAACATCAAGTCAAAATTATCGAAAAAGATATGCGTCGCGCTAAAAAAATCGCCAACGATTTAGACAAAACGATTGTTTTAGTCGGTGATTGCGCGGACGAGAAGTTGTTACAAGACGAATCGATTGAAGATACCGATTTATTTTGCGCGATTACCGATAATGATGGCGTGAACATTATTTCCGCTTCACTGGCAAAAAGTTTAGGCGCACGCAAAACCATTTGTTTGCTTAATCACAACTCTTATCTCAAATTATTAAATGGCACCAACATTGACGTGGCCGTTTTACCCAATCAAGAAACACTCGGTAGCATTTTAAAACACGTTCGCAAAGGTGATGTTGCCGAAGTTAGTTCACTTTGTGGCGGTACAGCAGAAGCCATTGAAGCGATTGCTCATCACAACGGACGTGAAGATTCGGTTGTTGGCAAACGAGTCGATTCGGTGAAATTTCCTGATGGCATTGTCATTGGTGCGTTGATTCGCAATCATGAAGTAATTGCCATTCATCA
>JAQTOT010000227.1 GCA_028713145.1 Methylococcales bacterium | reverse complement strand
TTCAGCTTGCACCAAACTTTCTTGGGTTTCTTGCAACAATGTCAGCGATTGCTCGGCTTCATTTTTGGCAATCAAAAGCTGCTCGGTGCGTTTTTGCACTTTATGTTCGAGTTGAGTGCGATGCGCGTTCAATTCATCAAACGCAAGTTTTAATCGCTCCGTCATGAGATTAAACGCATTAGCCAGTGCAGCAATTTCGCTATCACCCGATACCACCGCAGAAATCGCGTAATTACCGTTAATGATTTGATGCGTCACGGCACACAGTTTATCAATCGGTTTAACAATGTTTTTACCGACCATTAACGCAATCATCAAAGCAAAAATCACTAACCCAATCGTTATCCAAATCACACGCCACTGCAACGCATTGAGTGTGGCAAAGGCTTCGGCTTGGTCTAAATGCGCCATGATGCAACCGCCGCCAACTTCAGGGACAAAGCGAAAACTGTGAATAATTTCAACGCCGCGTCTGTCAATATCAAGCATTTCTGCATTGCCCATCATGAGGCAATGCTGCATCGCATGATCATTTTTTGCTTCACTTAAATGCGCGGCATGTTGCTCAAGCGTTTCGTTTGAATGGTCTTGTGATTCAAGTAAATGTGGGTAAGTAATGAAAAAACCTTGCGAATCCATAATAAACACGTCGCCCGATTCACCTAAACTCGGGTCGCTGACAAAAATTTGTTGAATGGCTGAAATTGGAAA
Source organism: Methylococcales bacterium (assembly GCA_028713145.1). Classification (GTDB taxonomy): domain Bacteria; phylum Pseudomonadota; class Gammaproteobacteria; order Methylococcales; family Methylomonadaceae; genus UBA10906. Next base: position 2,329 of record JAQTOT010000227.1, on the reverse strand, counting down.
TGTGACTGTTAATCGCTCGCCTTGCTCATTTTCTTTTACGATGTAATAGAGCCGTTGCACGCTTTTTTCAGGCGCACTAAATCCAACTAACTGCCCTGTTTGAAATGGCGTAATGTCTGGCACAAACGTATTACCAACATGGATGTTTAATCCGTTTGCATCAGAAAGAGTCGCACTGATAGCTTGTTCATTATTGATAAAAATTTGCAGGGCTTGTTTGAAACAATCGTTGACTTTGGCTTTATCACGTTTTTCGCATTGCTGCGGCAAATGCTGTAAAAAATGTTCCGCACGATCATTGGTATTTTTGAGCATGATATTTAATTGCTCATGCCGCGCATCGGCGATATGTCCTACTGCGCGGATGTTGCTGGCTTTAATCGTGTCGTAAAGATAATCGTAACCGAGATAACCCAAAATGCCTGTTGGCAAAAGTAAAAATAATAATGTCAAAACAACGAGTCGGGCTTTAAGCGAGTGGGGAAAATAAGTTGAGATTTTTTTCATCGAACAACGTAATTAAAATGTGACGGGTTGTGTATCATAGTAACGGTGTCTGCGTGACAATAAAATGAGACAAATTGTCGCAGCAAAAGCGAATTCATCTACTTTATCGTTTAAAAAATGGACATGCCGAAAGGCTGGCGGATAGCTTTAATCATTATTAACAAAATCTTAGGAATTCAATGACTGCTCTCATTAAATGGAAAAATCACCGTATTGAAGATGTAGAAGTCAATTTGTTGCTGCAAGCACTTAATGAGCGTTACGGTTATGATTTTACTGGTTATGCAAGAGCGTCTTTAAAACGCCGATTACGCGAGTTAATGGTGTATTTCGAGTTGGAACATTTAACACAACTCATCCCAACATTGCTCTACAACGAAGCGGTTGCCCAAACTGTCATTAACAGTATTTCAGTACCCACTTCAGAGTTTTTTCGTGACCCCTTTGTGTGGGCATATTTGCGCGAAAATGTGATGCCATTATTAGCAAGTTTTCCGCGCATCAACATCTGGCAAGCAGGCTGTGGTTTTGGGCAAGAAGCTTACAGTTTATCGATTTTGTTGCACGAAGCTGGACTGGAAAACCGTAGTCATATCTTTTGCACTGACATCAATCCCGAATTTTTAAATGAAGCCAAAAAAGGCTGTTGGGCTGCCCGAAATTCCAAACTTTGGCAGGAGAATTATCAAAAATCAGGCGGCACAGGTGACTTTACCGATTACTTTATTGAACAAAAAAATACTGTTGCGATTCGTGCAAATTACAAACAACATGTCGAGTTTATGCAGCACAATTTGGTAAATGACGACGTATTTAAAGAAGTGCAATTTGTCCTTTGCCGCAACGTTTTACTGTATTTTGGCGAGGAATTGCAAAATCGTGTCATCGGTTTATTTACACGCAGTTTAGAACGTGGCGGATATTTGTTACTGGGTAGCGGTGAAAATATCTTCGATTTGCAAGAACTGCATCCGCGTTTAGAATCACTCGAATATTCTGTGCAACTTTATCGAAAAACCTCTCATGTATAAAATGCTAGTCATCGGTTTATCCGCTGGTGGAATGCCGCTGGTCAAACAATTGTTAACGGCTTTGCCAAGCGATTATTCGTTGCCGATTGCGCTGGTTGCCCATTTACCGCAAGACTTTCAAAGTCATTTCGACAAAGTGTTAGATTGCTCGACGAATTTGCCTGTGAGTATTGTGCGTGACAAAGACCCCATCAAAGCGGGGCATATTTACATTGCCCCAGCGGGTTATCATCTCTTGATTGAACAAAATCATCGCTTTGCGTTGTCTGCCGATAAAGCGGTCAAAGCAGTGCGCCCAAGTATTGATGTGTTATTTTCTAGTGCGGCAGAAGTTTTCGAAAATGATTTAATTGCCGTCATTTTAAGCGGCGCAAATTCAGATGGAGCAGATGGCATGGCAATAGTGAAACAATTAGGCGGTTTGTGCATTGTGCTAAATCCTGCGGATACCGAATTTAATACCATGCCAAATGCCGTCATTAACGCTGTCGATGTCGATTACATTGTCAGCATCGAAGAAATGATTAGCTTATTAGTTTGTGTGGACGAAAAATAATCATGCAAAAAGCTAAAATTTTGATTGTTGATGATAATCCCAATAATCGCCTTGCAATTCGCACTATTTTGAAAGGTGTTGAAGCGGAATTGCATGAAGCCGATAACGGTTTTGATGCGTTATCAATGTCTTTAGAATTCAATTACGCCTTGATTTTGCTTGATATTCAAATGCCCGAAATGGACGGTTATGAAGTATGTGAACAACTTCGTGCTGATGAAAGAACAAGTGAAGT
>JAQTOT010000078.1 GCA_028713145.1 Methylococcales bacterium | reverse complement strand
CAAGATTACGGCGAAGTTCGCATGATTGGTTATGCTTTCATTTCAACGCGACTTCATAACGTTGTTTTTACCGACAGAGAAAACGAACGTCGAATTATCAGCTTACGCAAAGCCAACAAAAAAGAGGTACAAAATTATGTTGCTAACTACTAAATCAGGTCGTGTCATCGAAATGCCTAGCGATGAAGAAGATGAAATTATCAATGCGGGTATTGCCGAAGACACAGATACTTATGAATTATCCGATGCTGAATTTTTAAAATTAAAACCCGTTGGCAGACCACCTGCTGAAATAACGAAAGCTCGCATTACGATTCGCATTGATAAAGATACGCTAAACATTTTTAAATCGCGTGCTGAAGAATTAGGCGGCAATTATCAAACCTTGATGAATGAAGCCTTGAGGAAATATGCACAAGAATTGAGGTAATAAAAAATTGGTAATTTTGAAGTGAGCTGGTCTGATTTGAAAAAGGCATTTTCACCGCGCTAAATAAACACATTTAGCGCGACGGTTGATTTTTAGTTATCAAATTAAAATGTCATTTCAAATAAAATGGCTAAATTTACAATAACGAGTTAAGTTTCAAAGGTAAAAATGTCATCAGAACTTCAAGAAATACTAAGTCGAGTAAAACGTGTAATTAACAGGGTTCACAAAAAAGAAGGTGTGATATTTCAACAATCACATGTTCTGGACGATGGAATTGAACATACTTTCACTGTTACAGGAGTTAAGTCACCTTTAGAATTGGAGGATGACTTATTAGAGTTATTCATTTGGGTCTGGAGTATCAAAGACTATCTAAAAGAATTTTATAAAGCCAATAACCGTGACCCAAACATAATTGAGAAGCTAGTCGATGATTCCGAAACCTTACAATACATATCGGATATTGCCAATCGTGCTAAGCACGCTAATTTAAGAAAAAGTAGATCCAACAAATTTGCCATTCTCGTTGATGTTGGAATAGAAGTTCCACAAACAGCGATTTCGAAAATAATTTTCGGTGCGTTTAGTGTTCATACGGATGTTTCTAAATCTAGCGAAGTACGTTTAAAGGCTTTTATTAAGATACCGAATAGCGAGGAAAAAATGGACGCTTTCGCGATATTAAATGCAGGAATTCAAATATGGGAACAAGCTGTCTGAAACATAACAGAAATGCGATTTGTATGTACCCAATGATGAAATCGAATCATTTACCATAACCAAAAAAGGTTAGAGATTTTTCACCGCGCTAAATGAACACAATTTAGCGCGACGTTTTTGTAACCAACGCAACACACCTGTGATAAAAAGTATCGGGCAACACAGTCCTGAAATAAACACCAATAAACGCCCCATCATCGAAAACGCTTCGCCGCTGTGCAACGGATGAAACCAACTAATTGCACTGTCGCCATTCGAAAAATCCTTCGGATTATTGACGTTCAAAATGTCTCCCGAATACTGGTCAATCCAAACGTTTGTTTTTGGAAAACGCTGACTGGGTTCATTGGCTTGGCGTAAATTGATGCGATAACTTCCCAAATTGCCCGATGGCGTTTCAATCCAACATAAACGTGCGTCGGGAAATTGTTCCTTTGCAATATCAACCGCTTTGTCCAAACTGATTCGAGGTTGATTTGAAAAATTCGAGGTCGATTTCGACAACGTTTGCAACGGCGAAAAACAACTAATCAACGGATTCGCATATTCGGGTATTTCCAACGCAATGCCCGTAATCGTCAGCATCAACATCACAATCAAACTGTAAATTCCGCTCACTTTGTGCAAATCATAAGTAAAACGTTCTCGACTTGCTGACCGTTTAATCAGCAACGCCGAAACGATTTTATGTCGCGCAGGCAACCATAAATAAATGCCACTGAGTAACGAAATCAGCAAAAATCCGCCTACGATTGCCATGACGATTTTGCCCGTGTGTTTGAGCAACAACGTGTAATGCAAATCATAAATCCACGTCATCGCAAAATTGCCCCAAAACCGTTTTTTAACGACTTCGCCCGAATACGGATTGACCGACACCAGTAACGGTGCAAAGTGTGAATGTTCAATTTCTTGCGGCGTGTAATAACGCGCCGTCATCATACGCTGAGGATTTTCAGGAATTTCTAACCGCCAACCATTTTGCCGTTCAGGTTCGGTTTGACGTAGCGATTGAAAAATCGTCTCGTAGGGCAGGGGCGTTTTTGCAGGATTAGCAATCACTAATTCAGGATTGAGAATTTCATCGAGTTCGACGTAAAACACCAACAAACTGCCCGTCAGTCCCACGACCGAAATAATCAATCCTAAAATTAGCCCCACATAAAGATGCACATTTAGCCACAATTTGCGTGCCTGATTTTTACGAGTTTTTTTCATTGGTGATTAGTCATTGATATTACGCAGTCGATAACAAAAAGCACAGCCCCCAGCCTTTCAGGCTGCCCCCTTGCCAAGGGGGCGAAAGATTAAAAAGCAACTGCTTTTGATTTTAATGGTTTTCCCCCTTTTTGAAGGGGGAGCGCGATAGCGCAGGGGGATTTGATTTAGTAATCAAATTTAACATTCACCGCGCCATAAAATGCCCGTCCATCACCCGATGAGAAAAGCGGTTCAGGAAAACCTGCGTCATACCAAGCATATTCACGGTTTGTATCGGTTAAGTTTTTCACTTGGAATTGCAAATCAACTTGTTTGGTGACTTGATAACCAAGGTCTAAATTTAACAAGCCATAACCACCAAATTTTCCCAATTTATTACCTTGGTCAACGTAGTAATCACTTTGTCCCGATGTCCATAAAGAGGATTTAAACGCAGAGGTAATTTGGTAATCGATACCCGCCGAAAAGAGATGATTCGGCGTGTTAACAATTTGATTGCCCACGGCATATTGCGTATTGCTTGGCGCAGTTTTCACAATCGCTTCTTGCAAAGAATAACTTGTCCAAACGCTGACCGAATCAATCGGATTCACTTTCACTTCGACATCAACGCCATGCCTTTTGGTCGCGCCAATGGCGACAGAATCATTATTTGCACTGTTTAAAACACGACTCGATTCATTCGAGGCATCTTGTCGCCAGTACGCAATTCGTGCCTCTGTCCATTTAACAGGTTTTAATTTAACCCCGACTTCCCAACCTTCGTTAATCGAAGGGGCTATGTCTGTTGCACCACGATTGATTTTATACGCTGCCGCGCCAGCCCCGACTTGGAAAGTTCGCCCCCAGTTTCCGTAAAGACTATAACCGTCAATCGGCGTAATCACCGCGCCAATTTTGGGTTGTGGAATGATGCCGTAATTGTTAATGGCGGCGGGAACACCTGTTAAACGATTGGTAAAACTGCCATCGATTTGGTCAGCACGAAATCCTGGGGTAATTTTTAACCATTCGGTTGGTTTAATCACCGCTTGAATGTAACCGCCATAAGTGAGGAAATCGAACTCTTGATTTCGTGTCATTTTTGTTCGCACCGCATCGGTAGTATTAAAACGCCACGATTTATTATCTTGTTGTTGGAAATCAAAACCACCTTCCAATGAAAAATCATTCAGCCACGAAATAACGGGTCTATAAGTCAGTGAAGTGATTGCGCCATATTGATGTTCGGCGTTCGTGCGTTCTTGTTGTGAACCTGTGATATAAAATTTTACAAAACGTTGGTCATCAAACGTGTTCGCATAACTTTTTGTTGACCAAAATAATTGGTCAGTAACATTCACGTCCAAATGTCCGCTGATTTGTCCGATTTGACGATTGCTGCTATCTGTTGCGTTGCGCGGCATCGATTGTGTGCGGTCGGCGAGCATTTCCTTCGCGGTCATATAACCTGATTCTTTGGCATCGCCTTCACTCCAACGCGCAATTAAACCGACTTTGTATTTTTCACTTTCAGGCGTGTAAAACCATTTGCCTGAAAAACTGTTTTTATCTGAATCGCTATGGTCACGATAACCGCTCGTGTCGCGATAAGAAACTGCGTAGTTTTGTGAAAAACCGTTTTTCTCATAACCCAGCCCTGATTGCACATCGTAACTATCAAAACTGCCGTAACTCACACGACCTTTCGCATAATTACCGCCTGTTGTGGTATTGATATTAGCGTTTCCCGCAATCGCATAAAGTCCGTAACGTGGGTCGTTTGTGCCACGCACGACTTCAATTGATTCAATATCGAGCGGAAAAATCGAATCAATAAACGGCATATTGCCATCGTTGGTATTACTCGGAATGCCGTCGATTAACAATTTCACCGCATTGATATTGCCTTCGCCATTAAAACCTCTAAACGAAAGTTTTCCTGTTGTTGTACCTTGTCCGAATTGGGTAATTTGCACACCTGGCATACGATGAAATAAATCGTAAGCCGTTAAAACATTCTGATTTTCGATTTTGTCGGCATACATAATATCCACCGATGAGAGAATGTCTTTGCTGGTGAGTTTTTCGTATTTTTCATTGTCACCAACCACAACCATCGAACCTAATTCAAAAACAGAATTGTCTTTGTCGCTTTCATGATGGGTTTCTGATTTTGACGTAGGTGCATTTTTAATCGCAATCACGCCGTCGCCTGCGTCTTCATATTGCAAACCGTTGGAATTTAAAACGCGCTTCAAGGCTTGTTGCACCGTGAAATCACCTTTTAATGCGTCGGCGCGAAGTCCTTTTACAACCGAATCGGCGTAAATCAATTTGGTACTGGAATTCTTTGCCAAACTATCAAGCGTTGCGCCTAACGATTGAGCGGGAATGTCAAAATGAATGTGACTTTCGTCAGCAATGGCAAGATTTGTGGTCGCCAACAATAACGCCACTAGCGGCAAATTGAGGCGAGTTGAATTAACTCGATGGTTCATAATCGTGTCTCCTGATGTTTTTTAGGTTTGTCGCAAGGATTTTTCCGTGCAATACCTTCATAACGAAACAGAAGACACAAACTGGACAATTATTTTTAGAATTTCGGTATCGGTAGTTTAGAACATGAAAAATAAAAAGCCGCAGGTAATTCATTCCACCAGCGGCTTTTTTATTTCTTGAGGATTAATTTTGTTATTTTTTGCTTTAAAAACTCGAATCAATAACAAGCGAATATAATCCGAAAATAGCGTTAAATTTCAATTTAGTCCGACGCATCCTTAATCAAAAATATAATGATTTCAATGTGCTAGGTGCATTTTTGAATAATAATTACTACAGATTCGAATAATCTAAATTTTTCAAAGTTGAGTTAATCTGCAACGACATTTTAAATTGACTGGATGGGGAAAGTTATGATTTTACACAACGGCAAAGCATATCAAGATGATGATGTTGTAGATTGGGAAACAGCTATAAGTATTGACGAGAGTTATTTTGGTGTGGCTAGGCGTTTGGGTTTGCCATTGCCGCCTGCTAGTTTTGTATTTTTAGATTACTGCGCGAGAACTGATAAACAGCATCGCATGGCTGGATGGTATGACGCGCTCTTTAATTCGGCAAAACTCGATAGAATTTTAACAAACAGAAAGTTCTAAGATTTATTTGGAGACTAATCATGGATTCATCTAACGTTGTTTACCGTTTTATTCGTGATCTTCATGCGTGTACTAAATCGCACCTGAATTGGGTTTGTGTGCCGATAGAACAACGGAATTTAAGGTCAATGCCGCACCACAATTTAATGATTGTAAGAGAGCTTTTCGACTTGGATTCGCATAAATCGTGCAAGTTTGGTCGATGGTTTAGAACGACGTATGAATTATTTCATGAGATAGATGAAGATAGAGCAGAGCAGTTAAAAAAAGATCATTACGATATGCACGAATTAGCGCGTATTTATTACAGCAACCCTGATGGCAATGTTGCCTATTACAATCGGCTTCGTGACAAGCAAGAAGCAGTAGTGGCGCATCTTGCTTATTTTGACTCGAACGATGAGAAATTGCGCCTTCTAAAAAAGGAGGCGGTATGCGAATAGATGAGGAGTGGGTGCGTTTTCGTTGCGAACTCAATACATTTATACGACTATTTCGGAATTTGATAGAAGAATCGATGAAGAGTCTTGAAACATCATGTCCAATGCAAAGTTATCAATTTTTTATTCACGCTATGCAAGGAGTGAAGATTTCTGGGTTTTGTGTAATTGAGGCATGGTTGAGCGACAATGAACAGCGATTTAACGCGTTAAACGAGCGGAAATCCCGATACTTAATGGATTCCTATTATAAAATGGTTCAATATGCAGGCATGTACTTTCAGGATATGAATCGTTACGCTTCGTACTTTAGCCAATACATAAGTCGGCTACTAGAAACACACGACAGTCTTGTTTACTTTAGTCGTGAGCTTGATGGACGGATGCAAAATTAAACGCTAATTTTTATGTTCAAGTGTTAATCCAGTTTCGTAAATGTGGCAATAAATCACTAGCAAGTAGCCCTCGTTGACCATCATTTTTAACGGCTTCATCAGCGGCTAAACCGTGTCCATAAGCTCCTTGTTGCGCTGCATCTTCAAGTGACATTCCTTGTGCGACCAACGAGGCAATGACTCCCGCTAACACATCGCCCATACCGCCAGAAGCCATTCCTGCATTCCCCGAATTAGAAACCGCAATCCCATTTTCTGAGGCAATTAACGTTCCTGCCCCTTTGAGTAGCACTATGCCACCGTATTTTTGTTGCAATGTTTTAACCGCTTCAAACCGATTTGTTTGAATTGCTTTTGTCGTGGTGGCTAACAATCTTGCGGCTTCGCCAACGTGCGGCGTGAGAATCCAGTTCGTTTGATTTCGAGGAAATTGCGCTAAAAGATTCAGACCATCCGCATCAATAATCGTCGGTTTATCATTGTTTAACGCTGATTCGAATAATGACTTTGCCCAATCACGTTGTCCAAGTCCCGTGCCAAGCACGATGACACTGGCTTTTGCCAATAAGGGTTCCAATTCTTTTGCAGATGTTACGCCATGACACATGAGTTCTGGGCAAGCGATATTCATCATGGCAGCATTCTCAGGATGCGTGGCAATACTGACTAATCCTGCGCCAACTCGTAAAGCCGCCATGCCCGCTAAACGTGCTGCCCCCGAATAACCCACATCACCGCCAATTATTAGCACATGTCCAAAATTGCCTTTATGTGCATATTGAGAACGAGGTGGTAATGTTTTAGGCAGAACACGTATGATTGATGACGAAATACTTTGCCAAGCAATGTCTGGTAAATCCAACGAAATAGAAATAATTTCGCCAACATGTTGTACCGCAAAGCCTGTTAATAATCCTTGTTTAAGTCCGATAAATGTCACGGTTGCATTGGCTTCAACAGCACATCCCATTACATCACCCGTATTCGCATTTAAGCCTGATGGCACATCTACTGAAATAACGGGAATGCCACATTGGTTAATACTGTTAATGGCTTGGGCATATTTTTCTGTGACGGGGCGATTTAAGCCTGTGCCTAATAACGCATCGATAAGCAGATCAGCATCAAACCTCTCATTTCCTTGAAATGGCACGGCAACACCACCCACATTGATAAACTGTTTATAAGCAATTAGGGCATCATCTTTTAACGTGGTTGTTTCAGTAACGCTATAAACACGAACGTTTAAATTAGCCTGCAACGCTAACTTCGCTACAACATAACCATCGCCTGCGTTATTTCCTGAACCGCAAAAAATCGTTATGTTCTTTGCGGCTGGATAGTGATGCTGAACATAATTAAAAACGGCTTGTCCAGCTCGTTCCATCAACGTGTAACCAAAAAGTATTCCTTTTTGAATCACAAACTGTTCCACCGCTTTGATTTGCTCAGTGGAATATAATGCAGAGGGTAAATTAGAATTCATGTTTTTTTTAGAAAGTGGGTTGCAAAAATTTGGTCAAATTTAACATGACACTTATGGAGTCGATGTAATTATGCACAATATCTATCAAGAATTACCGTCTCATTTGCCCGCAGAATGTATTCAAGTTTTGCTGTCGCAGTCAACGGTGCGAATAGAACGTATTATTTCTCAAGGTCACAGCACGCCCGCAGGTGAGTGGTACAATCAAAATGAAAATGAATGGGTTATCGTGTTACAAGGTTCGGGTGTAATTGAATATGAAAACGGGGAAACAGTGACGTTAAACACAGGCAATTATGTGTATCTTCCCGCGCATTTGAAACATCGTGTGGCATCGACCATTGAGAATGAATACACTGTTTGGCTTGCTATTTTTTGGATTTAAGAACGTATTATGAAATTAAAAGAAAAAGACGTTGAAGTCGGCTATTTATATTTAACCAATACTAATCAGTATCGTGCTGTGCTGGCAATGAAAGGGGAGTTCATGATTTATGCCCCAAGTTTGGAAGGCACCGAACCGTTAAACGCTAACGTAACAAAAATGCCTTTTGAAAATCAGCCATTCAAAAAGTGCCAAATCGTCACTTATGCAAAGAAAGATTATCAAACGTTTAACTTTAACGGAGCGGATGCCATCAAACATAAATTAAACGAAAACCAGTTAGCGCAAGTCATTGCTCAATGTAATGCCAAATCTGCGATTGCAGCGTTATGATTCATTTTGTAAATGGTCATCCAATCAAACCGCCTTTTCCTCAAGGATTAGAACAAGCGATTTTTGCTTTGGGGTGTTTTTGGGGCGCGGAACGTAAATTTTGGCAACAAAAAGGTGTTTACAGCACCGCTGTGGGCTACATTGGCGGCGATACAAAAAATCCCACTTACAAAGAAGTTTGTACAGGTTTAACGGGTCATGCCGAAGCGGTTTTAGTCGTTTTTGACCCAGAAATTATTACCTTTTCGCAATTACTTAAACTCTTTTTTGAATCTCATAATCCCACTCAAGGAATGCGACAGGGTAATGACATTGGCACACAATATCGTTCAGGCATTTACACTTTGGGCGATGGACAACAAAGAGACGCTGAGTTTGCAAAAAATCATTATGAAATAGAATTAAAAAAGGCAGGCTTTTCAGAAATCACCACCGAGATATTGCCTGCTTCTGAATTTTATTATGCCGAAGAATATCACCAGCAGTATTTAGCTAAAAATCCTGATGGATACTGTGGTTTAGGTGGCTTAAACGTGAAATATAACCATGACAATTAACACACCATACGGTCACATCGGAGGAGAACACGCCATCCGTTTGCTGGTAGACCGTTTTTATTTTTATATGGATACATTGCCTGAAGCACAGGGCATACGGGCAATACATCAAGCCGATCTTGCTTCTGCGAATAGCAAACTGTTCAAATTTTTATCAGGTTGGTTAGGCGGACCAAATTTATTCATCGAAGAATTTGGTCATCCGATGTTACGCGCCCGTCATTTTCCTTTCAAAATCGGTGAATCAGAACGTGATCAGTGGATGCTGTGCATGAATAAAGCCTTGGCAGAAATCCCCATGAATCCAACATTACACACTAACATTCAAAATGCGTTGCAAGAGTTAGCAACGCACATGATAAACACGGATGAAACCTATGATTAACGACGAAAAATTAACCTCCGAACAATTCAGTATTTGCCGTCTAAAATCAACCGAGCCGCCTTTTACAGGCAAATATGTGAATTGCAAAACAGACGGTGTTTATCATTGCATCTGTTGTGATACGTCACTATTTGATTCAAAAACGAAATACGATTCAGGTTCAGGATGGCCAAGTTTTTGGCAAGCAATTGAAAATCATGTTGCCGAAAATTTTGATGATAGTCACGGAATGCGCCGTGTTGAGATTGTGTGTGCAAATTGTGCCGCGCATTTGGGTCATGTTTTCACTGACGGCATTGAACCAACGGGTTTGCGTTATTGTGTTAATTCAGGTTCGTTGCAGCTGAAAGAGCGTTGAATTGTCCTGTTTTGTACAATAAATTTTGTTGTATTTCTTACAAAATTCCATTTTTACAAATAATTACCTTTTAAAATCAATCAATTAAAAACTGGTACAGTCCGTGCTTTTACCCTTGTAATAATCAACGCAAGAGGTGACACCGATGGAATTGCCAGTTTTAAACGAAAAACCCAAAGGCGGATGTTCCGCCAGTTCTTGTGGGTCGAGCGACGACCAACTCAATCATTTATCAGACGAAATCCGCGCAAAAGTGCAAAATCATCCGTGCTATTCGGAAGACGCACACCATTATTTTGCGCGAATGCACGTTGCGGTTGCGCCTGCTTGCAACATTCAATGTCATTATTGCAATCGCAAATATGATTGCGCGAATGAATCCCGTCCAGGCGTTGTTTCAGAATTACTCACACCAAATCAAGCGGTGAAAAAAACAATGGCAGTTGCGGCAAACATTCCGCAAATGACCGTTTTAGGTATCGCAGGTCCTGGTGATCCGCTTGCCAATCCCGAACGTACTTTTGAAACTTTCCGCCGTTTAAGCGAAGAAGCTCCCGATATTAAACTTTGCGTTTCAACCAATGGTTTAGCGTTGCCCGATGCCGTCGAAGAATTATCGAAACACAACATCGACCACGTCACCATCACGATTAACTGCGTTGACCCGAAAGTGGGCGCAAAAATTTATCCGTGGATTTTCTGGAAAAACAAACGCATCAAAGGTGAAAAAGCCGCCAAAATTCTCATCGAGCAACAACAAAAAGGCTTAGAAATGCTGGTGGCGAAAGGCATTTTGGTCAAAGTGAATTCGGTGATGATTCCAGGGATTAACGATAAACATCTCGCTGAAGTCAGCAAAATCGTCAAAGCCAAAGGCGCATTTTTACACAACGTCATGCCGCTAATTGCTGAAGCGGAACACGGCACGTTTTATGGCGTGATGGGGCAACGAGGCCCTGATGCTTCTGAATTACAAGCTCTGCAAGATGAATGCTCAGGCGACATGAATATGATGCGTCATTGCCGTCAATGTCGCGCCGATGCGGTCGGAATGCTTGGCGAAGATAGAGGCGATGAATTCACACTCGACAAAATCGAAGACATGGAAATCGACTATCAAGCCGCGATGGAAAAACGCAAAGTGATTCATCAAGCCATCGAAGCCGAAATGAACAGCAAACGCGCCGCAAAAATCGAAGTGAAAGCTGAAAAATTAGGCACATGCCCTGCGTTAATGGCCGTTGCAACAAGTGGTCAAGGCGTTATCAATGTCCATTTTGGTCATGCGAAAGAATTTTTGATTTACGAAGCCTCGCCCGAAGGCGTGCGTTTTATTTCGCATCGAAAAGTTGACCAGTATTGCGAAGGCGATACGAGTTGCGGCGACGGCGAAAGCGTGTTGCAACGTACGATTCGCACCTTAGAAGGTTGTGAGGCGGTGTTGTGTTCAAAAATTGGTTATGAACCGTGGGAAATGCTCGAAAACGCAGGCATTACGCCAAACGGTGAACACGCGATGGAAGAAATTGAAGCCGCTGTGATGCTGGTTTATAACGAAATGGCGAAATCTGGAAAACTCGACGAAGTTAAACAACGTGCGACTGCTTAGGAGAATGTGATGTCTCTAAAAATTATCGAAAGTTGTGTGAATTGTTTTGCGTGTGAGCCAGTGTGTCCAAGCAAAGCGATTTACGAAGCCACGCCGCATTTTTTGATTGACCCGAAAAAATGTACCGAATGCGTAGGTGATTTTGATGTGCCGCAATGCGCGAGTATTTGCCCAATTGAAGGCGCGATACTCGATGCCTTAAATGTTCCCATCAATCCACCTGGTTCATTGACAGGCATTCCACCTGAAAAAATGGCGGAGGCAATGGCTGAATTACAAGCCCATTGACGACTATGGCACTCATACATTTTTACGAAAAAGTCGGTTGTGGCAACAACACCAAGCAAAAAGACCTGCTGATTGAAGCAGGTCATTGGCTGATTGAACACGATTTGCTAACCCATGATTGGCGTAGTGAGCCTGAAAAATTACGTTCGTTTTTTGGCGAGAAACCTGTGGTCGAATGGTTCAATCGTGCCGCACCTGCGATTAAAAACGGCGAATTAAATCCCGATGAAATCAACGCCGAAGAAGCGATTGAATTGATGCTTGAACAACCATTGTTAATTCGTCGCCCGTTGATGGAAATCGAAAATCATCGTATGGCGGGATTTGAAACGAGCGAGGTTGAGCAGTTTTTAAATTTAGAAACCGAGGGCGATTTAGAAAGTTGTCCGAAAAAAGATTCGGCAAGAGTGTGTCGAAATGAACGCGGTTGAATTAGAAAATGCGGCAGGAATTCCAAAAGCTGTCGCACTCTCTGAACGTGTGCAT
>JAQTOT010000077.1 GCA_028713145.1 Methylococcales bacterium | reverse complement strand
AAATGGGACAAAACGAAAAGTTGTTCCACGCTTACGAATCGATTGTTTCACGTGAAACTTTTTCAGGCTTGAGCAAAGCGCAACAAAAAGTGCTGACGAATGCCTTGCGTGATTTCAAATTATCGGGCGTTGCGTTACCTGAAGAAAAAAAACAACGTTACAAAGAAATCTCACAGCAACTCAGTTCAATTTGCAGTCGTTATTCTGACAATGTGTTAGATGCAACGAATGCGTGGACAAAACTAATTACTGACGTTAATGATTTGGCAGGTTTGCCAGAAACAGATTTAGCACAAGCAAAGCAAAGTGCCGAGATGTTTCACGTGGAACACGCTGAAAAAGATGGCGAGATGTTTCACGTGAAACCAGAAGAAAGTGGTTGGTTAATCACCTTGCAATATCCGTCGTATTTAGCAGTAATGACATACGCAGATAACCGCGAATTGCGTCGCGAAGTTTATACCGCGTTTGCCACCCGAGCGAGTGCAGGTGAATTTGATAACACGTCAATTATGGAAGAAATTTTAGCCTTGCGACACGAAGAAGCCCAATTGCTCGATTTTTCAAATTATGCCGAATTATCGCTAGCAACAAAAATGGCTGATTCACCTGATGATGTCATTTCGTTTTTGGAAGATTTAGCGCAAAAATCGTTGCCACAAGCGCGTCAAGATGTGGAAGATTTAAGGAGTTTCGCGCGTGAAAATTACAGCATCGACGAATTGCAAGCGTGGGATGTAACGTATTTATCTGAAAAAATGCGCCAACAACATTACCAACTTTCACAAGACGAAGTGAAAAGTTATTTTCCTGTGGCGCAAGTGTTGAGCGGTTTGTTTGAAATTTTGAATCGTTTATATGGTTTGACGTTTACCGAAATTACCGAATTCGATCGTTGGCATGAAAATGCACAATTATTTGAAGCTACAGACGGAGCAGGGCGTAAACGTGGACGTTTTTATTTAGATTTATTTGCACGAAATAAAAAACGTGGCGGTGCATGGATGGATGATTGCATCGGTCGTCGTAAATTGGATGGCGAAAATATGCAGTTACCCGTCGCGTATTTAGTGTGTAATTTCACGCCGCCGACGGCTGACACGCCGTCGCTTTTGACGCACGACGACGTAACGACGTTGTTTCACGAATTCGGTCATGGATTGCATCACGTTTTAACCCAAGTAGATTATTTAGGTGTGTCGGGAATTAACGGCGTGGCGTGGGATGCGGTTGAGTTGCCTAGTCAATTTATGGAAAATTGGTGTTGGGAAAAAGAGGCTCTTGCGCTGATTTCATCGCATTATCAAACAGGCGAAGCATTGCCTGATGCGTTATTTGAAAAAATGCTCGCGGCGAAAAATTTTCAAGCAGGCATGATGATGGTTCGGCAACTCGAATTTAGTTTATTTGATTTTCATATTCACCGCGATTTTGACCCGAAAAGGGGAGGGCGGATTTATGAAATTTTAAGTGAAATTCGTCAAAAGGTTGCTGTATTACCTGCACCTGAATTTAATCGTTTTGCACACAGTTTTTCCCATATTTTCGCAGGCGGTTACGCGGCAGGTTATTACAGTTACAAATGGGCGGAAGTGTTATCGAGCGATGCGTTTTCGTTGTTTGAAGAAAAAGGTATTTTTGATGCGGAAACGGGAAGGGCGTTTTTAACTCATATTTTAGAGCAGGGCGGTAGTGACGAAGCGATGGAATTATTCAAAAACTTTCGAGGTCGTGAACCATCCGTTGATGCGTTGTTACGACACAATGGCATCGTAGGCTGATGCCATTGATTTAGCGTTGTTGAATTTTTTGGTTTGCCATGGATAAACGCCGAGTTTTACGTCGTTCAAAAAACTGCACGGCATGAAACGTTAGCCAGCTCACAATAGCCATTGCAATTCCAAAGCAACTATAAGAAATTTGCCAAGGAATGCCTTGTGTCATCATTGAAAATTCGGACATGCCACCAATTCCAGCAAGTACATTAAGTGGCATAAAAACAAGGCTGATAACTGTTAAACGTTTAATATCTTTATTCTGATTGACGTTAATAAAACCGACGGTTGCATCCATTTGAAAGTTAATTTTATTAACCAAAAATGAGGTGTGACCATCGAGTGATTCGATGTCACGCAAGATTTCACGAACGTCTTCGTGCTGTATTTCAGATAAAAACTTTCCACGCATCAAAAACGACAACGCGCGACGTGTATCTAAAACGTTGCGCCGAATTCGTCCATTTAAATCTTCTTCTTCAGCAATAGCGGCAAGAATTCGCGCAGCTTCTTCGTCGGTCATGTAAGATTTAAATACTTGTCGTCCAACACCTTCGAGTTCAGTATAAATATCCTCTAGTGCATTCGCCGAATACTCAACATCTGCTGCATATAAATCGAGTAGCAAATCTTTTGCATTTGAAATGTAATCCGATTCAGAACGTGCGCGTAAGCGTTGCAAACGAAATGCGGGTAATTCTTCACTTCGTACAGAAAAAAGAGTGTCTTTTTTTAACACGAACGCAACCGCTACGTTACGCGAAGCATCTTTTCTATCCAGCAAAAAATCAGAATGCAAATGCACTTCGCCATTGTCTTCAACATAAAAACGCGCACTGGTTTCCAAATCGGTTAATTCATTTGGATTGGGTAAATCGACCCCGAAAACATCTTGCGCCCAATTCAAATGCTCGTCTTCAGGCATAACCAAGTCAATCCAAATTGGCTTTGCATGTTGTAAATCGGCGCGAGTTTCAATGGGGATTTGTCGCAATAATCCTTCGTGCAAATCAAAAACGCGCACAATCATGTTGCGATTTTTAGGCTTAAAATCGGCGGCTAATTCAACGCGAGTGTCATAAGGCATAGCCGTTAGAATTTCTTCTCTGCGATTTTCAGCAATCAAGTCCCAGATAATTTCTCTGTCTTCCGACGAAAAAATTTCCAACATTTGTACTAGTGCATCCGTATCGAGTTGCTCAAGCAAACGCTGCAGCTCAACCAAATTTTGTTTTTTGACTAATTCTTCAACCAATCGATGCCGAGCTAAAACGCCTCGCACATTTAAAATGGTTTCTTGTCTATAATTTTCGTCGTAATCACTCATGGTTTTCGTGTTCTAACTTGCAGCGTTGAATTAGAATGTTGGGCAATGCTAAAAGTGCGTATTTATTTTACAAAACAGCTTTTTTCAGCGGCTTCTTCGGCTTCTTTGAGTAGTTTTCGTAGGTCTTTACTTTGCTTTGGATCACGAAAAATTGAACCGCTTTCGCCTGCGGTGGATTTCAAATAACTAAAAGTTTTTGCGGCATCGTAGTCGTTGAAACTGATTTTTTCAGCAATTTTGTCGATTTTACAGCCGCACGCATATTGATTGATGTAGCTCAAACCGCCGTGTTGCGCGACACAATTTAAAACGTATTCGACCCGATCTCGAGTAGGGTAATCATTTGTTAATGTAGGCGTTGTTTGAATCACAACATTTTCGGTTTCTTTTTCGGGATTGCTCGCACAACCTGCGATAATGGAAACGAAACTGGTCATTATCAAAAGTGTTTTTAGGTTTTTTTTCATTTTAAATCGGTTCCCTTAATCAAATAAAAATAAGGCTTACAGCTTAACATTATGACATTGCAAACAAAAGTAACGGGCGTGATTCTGGCAGGTGGACAAGCGCGAAGGATGAATTTTCAAAATAAAGGCTTACAACTTTTTCATGGTAAATCGTTAATTTCGTATTCCTTTAACGCGCTACGTCCAATTGTGGATGAATTACTGATTAACGCAAATGCTGACTTGGACGAATTTGAAAAATTTGGCGTGCCTGTTATTTCTGATTTAGTACAAGATTTTTCAGGGGCATTAGCGGGAATTTTAGCGGCTATGAATTTTACAAAGGCTGATTTGTTAATGGTTGTGCCTTGTGACGCGCCGTTTATTACGACAATGCAATTGCAACATTTGCTCGATGCTCATACGAAAAATGATGCTGAAATTACCGTTGCTTGCACGGGGCAACAAATTCACAGCGTGTTTTTGGTATTAAATACGCATTTGCAATCGAGTTTGGAAAACTATTTAGTACAAGGAAATCATAAAGTTCGCTTGTGGTTTGAACAGCATAAAACACATTTTGTTGATTTTGGTGAAAATGCAATTGGGTTTGAAAATATCAATACGTTAGCGGAATTAGCACTTTAAATTTAGTGCGATACAGCGCAATTTAAACGACAGTTTAGCTAGAAATTACGATAAAATACCTTAACTATTTAAGATTCATTTTTATTCACAGAGGTTAAGTCATCCATGCACATCATCTTGTTAGGCAGTCCAGGTTCGGGTAAAGGCACACAAGCGCAATTTATCACCGAAAAATACGCAATTCCGCAAATTTCAACAGGCGACATGTTACGCGCTGCTGTTCGCGCTGGTACGCCGCTTGGAATTGAAGCAAAAAAAGTAATGGACGCAGGGCAATTAGTTTCTGATGACATTATTCTAGGTCTGATTAAAGAACGTATCGCTCAAGATGATTGCAGAAATGGCTTTTTACTCGATGGATTTCCGCGCACGATTGTGCAAGCTGAAGGCTTAAAAAATATGGGCGTAACTATAGACACGGTGATTGAAATTGATGTTCCTGATGAAAATATCGTCACTCGCATGGCGGGTCGTCGTGTGCATTTAGCGTCAGGTCGTAGTTATCACACCCAATTTAATCCACCTAAAAATGAAGGCGTGGATAACGAAACGGGCGAAGCCTTAATTCAACGTGATGATGACCGAGAAGAAACGGTGCGTAAACGTTTAGCCGTTTATCATGAGCAAACAAAACCACTCGTTGCTTATTACTCCGCGCCTGAACAAAACGTAAGATTTGCATCTATCGAAGGTGTGGGCAGTGTTGACGAAATCACCGCGAAAATTTTCGCCGTTTTAGGATAAGAACATGGCAGGCAAAACGTTATACGACAAACTTTGGGATGACCACGTTGTTCACACAGAAGACGATGGCTCATGTTTAATTTATATCGACAGACATTTGGTTCACGAAGTCACTTCGCCACAAGCCTTTGATGGTTTAAGAATGGCGGGCAGAAAACCTTGGCGCGTGGCGCGAAATTTAGCGGTTGCTGACCATAACGTGCCGACTAATCATCGTGACCGTGGCATTGCTGACCCAGTTTCACGTTTGCAAGTGGAAACACTTGATAAAAATTGCGCCGAATTTGGAATTACTGAATTTGGCATGAGCGATATTCGTCAAGGGATTGTGCATGTGATTGGCCCAGAACAAGGTGCAACCTTACCAGGCATGACGGTGGTTTGTGGCGATTCACATACTTCGACACATGGCGCGTCTGGCGCATTAGCGTTTGGTATCGGCACATCCGAAGTTGAACATACTTTAGCCACACAATGTTTAGTTCAGAAAAAAGCGAAAAATTTATTGATTTCAGTGAATGGTGAAGTCCGTGCAGGCGTGACCGCAAAAGACATCGTTTTAGCCATCATCGGTGAAATCGGCACAGCAGGCGGCACAGGTTATACGATTGAATTCGGTGGTTCTGCGATTCGCGCATTATCGATGGAAGGTCGTATGACTGTTTGCAACATGGCAATTGAAGCGGGCGCACGCGCAGGTTTAGTTGCTGTGGATGATGTGACCATTGATTATTACCGCAACCGTCCACTTTCACCCAAAGGCGATGATTGGTTTATGGCAGAACGTATGTGGAGAAACTTGCATTCTGATAAAAATGCCGTTTTCGACAAAACGATTAACATTGATGCCACGACAATTAAACCGCAAGTGACGTGGGGAACGTCGCCTGAATTAGTAGTTGCAGTCGATGACGTTGTACCAAATCCAGCCGATGAAGCGGATGCGGTCAAAGCGCAAAGTATGCAACGCGCGTTGGATTACATGGGCTTGCAAGCAGGTCAAAAAATCACTGACATTCAAATCGATAAAGTCTTTATTGGTTCTTGCACGAATTCACGCATTGAAGATTTACGCGCGGCGGCGGTTGTGGTTGAAGGCAAAAAAGTTGCCGCTAATGTCAAACAGGCGTTAATCGTTCCTGGTTCAGGTTTAATCAAACAACAAGCCGAAAGCGAAGGCTTAGACAAAATTTTTATCGATGCAGGTTTTGAATGGCGCGATGCAGGTTGTTCAATGTGTTTGGCGATGAATGCTGACCGTTTGGAAGAAGGTGAACGTTGCGCGTCAACGTCAAACCGTAATTTTGAAGGACGACAAGGCTACGGCGGGCGGACGCATTTAGTTAGTCCTGCAATGGCGGCGGCAGCTGGGATTGCTGGGTATTTTGTGGATGTCAGCGCATGGACAGGAGAATAAGAGAATGAAAGCCTTTACTACTTTAACGTCAATCGTCGCCCCTCTCGACCGCGCAAACGTCGATA
The DNA here is from genome assembly GCA_028713145.1 of Methylococcales bacterium. GTDB lineage: Bacteria > Pseudomonadota > Gammaproteobacteria > Methylococcales > Methylomonadaceae > UBA10906. The sequence continues at coordinate 5,850 of JAQTOT010000077.1, read as the reverse complement.
CAGACGCGATTATTCCAAAACAATTTCTAAAATCGATACGCCGCACAGGTTTTGGCGTTTATTTATTCGACGAATGGCGATATTTAGACCAAGGGCAACCCGATATGGATTGCACGAATCGTCCGATTAACAAAGATTTCGTACTCAACAAACCGCAATATAAAAGCGCACAAATTTTGCTGACTCGCGAAAACTTTGGTTGTGGTTCGTCACGCGAACACGCGCCGTGGGCATTGGAAGATTACGGTTTCCGCGCAATTATTGCGCCGAGTTTTGCCGACATTTTTTACAATAACTGTTTCAAAAACGGTTTGTTGCCGATTGCCTTAGACGCTGAAATCGTTGACGGTTTATTCAAAGAATTAACCGATGATTATGCGTTGACGATTGATTTAGCCGCACAAACCATTACCACACCAAGCGGTAAAACGATTGCGTTCAACGTGGATGAAAATCGTAAATTCCGTTTGCTAAACGGTTTGGATGATATTGGTTTGACGTTGCAACATGCCGATAAAATTCACGCTTACGAAACCGAACGCGCGAAACGTGCGCCGTGGTTGTTTAGAGAAATTTCAATTTAAAAAATTAAGAAAAAGGTTTTAGTTACATGACAAAAAAAATTGCAGTTTTAGCGGGTGACGGAATCGGGACAGAAATCGTTGCCGAAGCAATCAAAGTTTTAGAATTTTTAAATGCCGACATGGCATTAGGTTTTGAGTTTGAACATGGCTTAATCGGTGGCGCGGCGTATGACGTTCACGGCACACCGTTTCCACAACAAACCATCGATTTAGTTACACCTGCTGACGCGATTTTATTAGGTGCGGTCGGCGGTTATAAATGGGAATCGCTCGATATTTCGGTGCGTCCTGAAAAAGGTTTGCTTGGTTTACGTTCGACGTTGAATTTATTTTCAAATTTACGTCCAGCGATTTTATACCCACAACTTGCGGCAGCTTCGACCTTAAAACCTGAAATTGTTTCAGGTTTAGATTTGATGATTGTGCGTGAACTCACGGGGGGCATTTATTTCGGTCAACCGCGCGGTGTTCGTGTTTTAGAAAACGGTGAACGCCAAGGTTTCAACACCGCGACGTACACCGAATCTGAAATTCGCCGCATTGCTCATTCGGCATTCAAAATCGCGCAAAAACGTAATAAAAAATTATGCTCCGTCGATAAAGCCAACGTGTTGGAATGCACCGAATTTTGGCGCGAAATCGTCACCGAAGTCGGCAAAGAATACCCCGATGTTGCACTTTCACACATGTACGTTGACAACGCGGCAATGCAATTAGTTCGTGCGCCAAAACAATTTGATGTGATTTTAACCAGCAATTTATTCGGCGACGTATTGTCAGATTGCGCGTCAATGCTTACAGGTTCAATTGGTATGTTGCCATCCGCTTCATTAAATGAAACAGGCAAAGGTATGTATGAGCCAATTCACGGCTCTGCGCCTGATATTGCAGGCAAAAACATTGCGAATCCATTGGCGACAATTTTGTCGGCGGCAATGATGTTGCGTTACACCTTCAACAATGAAGCGGCAGCCGCACGCATTGAACAAGCCGTCAATGATGCGCTCGATGCGAACGTTCGCACCGTCGATATTTATTCAGAAGGCATGACCAAAGTGAGTTGCTCAGAAATGGGTGACGCGGTGGTGACTGCTTTGAAAAATCGGAGTTAAAAATGACTAAAACGTATAACGTCGCCGTCGTTGGCGCAACGGGCGCAGTTGGCGAAACCATGCTCGAAATTTTAGCTGAACGTAATTTCCCCGTCGGTGAAGTTTATGCCTTGGCAAGCGCAAATTCGGTTGGCAAACGTGTTGAATTCAAAGGCGGCACGCTAGTTGTGCAAGATTTAGCGACTTTCGATTTTTCAAAAGTGCAAATTGGTTTGTTTTCACCTGGTGCATCGGTTTCGGAAATTTACGCGCCCATCGCGGCGGCGGCTGGTTGTGTCGTGATTGATAACACCTCGCAATTTCGCTACGTCGATGACATTCCGTTAGTTGTTCCCGAAGTGAATCCACAAGCCATTGCCGATTATAAAAATCATGGAATCATTGCGAATCCAAATTGCTCGACGATTCAAATGCTCGTGGCGTTAAAACCGATTCACGACGCGGTTGGCATTACGCGCATTAACGTGGCGACGTATCAAGCGGTTTCAGGAACAGGCAAAGAAGCGATTGAAGAATTAGGTCAGCAAACGATGGGGATTTTTAATTCTAAAAAGCCTGACCCAAAAGTTTATCCGCATCAAATTGCGTTCAACGTCTTGCCGCAAATCGACGTGTTTATGGACAACGGCTACACCAAAGAAGAAATGAAAATGGTGTGGGAAACGCAAAAAATTATAGGTGACAAAAACATTTTAGTGAATGCAACTGCTGTGCGTGTGCCTGTGTTTTATGGGCATTCCGAAGCGGTACACATTGAAACCCGCGATAAAATTACCGCTGACGAAGTGCGTAAATTGCTTGCCAAAGCACCTGGTGTAACAGTGGTTGATGAACGTGAAAATGGTGGTTATGCAACAGCCGTCACCCATTCGGCAGGTCACGACGCAACGTTTGTGAGCCGTATTCGCGAAGATATTTCACATCCGCACGGTATTGATTTGTGGGTGGTTTCGGACAACATTCGCAAAGGCGCGGCATTAAACAGTATTCAAATTGCCGAAGTGTTAATCCGCGATTTCCTCTAATTTTCCATTCGGCGTACAAATCTCGGTTTGTGCGCCACTTCATTATTCGTTTAGAAAATGCCTCTCCTCATTCTATTTTTCTCGCTTTGGTTAGCAGGTTTTTCGACCAACGTTTTCGCCACCGATATTACGGTTTCATTAGACCGCAGCCCTGTCAGCGTTGACGAATCATTTCAAATCATTTTTACCGCTTCCGAATCGCTTGATGATGATCCCGATTTCAGTCCGTTAGAGCAAGATTTTACGGTTCAAAGTCAGAGCCAAAGTAGTCGAACGGAATTTGTGAACGGTAAATTAAATCGCATTATTCAATGGATTGTGACCGTGATGGCGAATGATTCGGGGAATTTAATTATTCCCAAAATTAAATTTGGTAGCGATTCCAGTCCTGCGTTGAAAATTGTGGTGTCACCGAGTTCTGCGAATAAAACGACGCAAAATGATGAGGATTTATTTTTAGAAGTCAGCGCGAATACGGAAAAACCGTTTATCCAATCGCAAGTTTTGTACACGGTGAAATTGTATCGGCGTGTGGATTTTGCTAAAGCGAATTTAAGCGAACCAGAATTGCCTGACGCGGTGATTGAAAAATTGGCGGATGATGCAAATTACACCACGCAAGTGAGTGGTGTAACGTATGTGGTGATTGAACGAAAATACGCCATTTTTCCGCAAAAAAGTGGCGTGACTACAATTAAACCGTTAGTTTTAACAGCGGATACCGTGGCGCGTGGACGGCAAAATAATTCCTTTTTTAATTCTCAAATGACGCAACGTCGTATCGTAAAATCGAATCCGATAATGTTAAACGTGCAACCGATTCCTGCAACATTCACGGATTCACATTGGCTCACAGCGGAAAATCTCGAGCTGACGCAAACATGGTCTGGCGATACATCACAAATGAAAGTCGGCGAACCGTTGACGCGTACCGTGAAATTGGTGGCGAATGGTTCGACGGTTGGACAATTACCCGAATTAAATAGTTCAAAAATCGACCCGCAACTTAAATCCTATAACGACCAACCTGTTTTGCATGAAGACAAAACGTTAGCTGGTATTGTGGCAAGTCGTGAGGAAAAAATCGCTTTTATTCCAGCGAAAGTAGGTAATTACACATTGCCAGCTATTCAAATTTCGTGGTTTAACACGCGAACGCAAAAAATTGAAATAGCAACATTGCCTGAAATGAATTTGATGGTTGCAGGTACTGAAAATACGCCACAAGCTCAAACACCTGCTACAACACAGGCTGTTGAAGAAAAGCAAATTCTAATAACTCCAACTCCAGTAATTCAACGTCCAATTTTAGAAACATCTAAAAGCACTTTTATTTGGCAAACCATTGCTATTTTTTCAACATTTGGTTGGTTGATAACGTTAGGATTTTTGTTTTTCAAATACAAAACAGTACCGAAGAAAATGAATGAACCTATCGAAAGTCCTGCTGAAATTTCGTTAAACGTTTGTGTGAAACAACTCAAAAAGGCGTGCATGACCGACGATGCTCAAGCGGCAAAAATCGCATTGCTCGAATGGGGAAAATTACAATTCAATGAAATCAGTTTAGGTGCAATTGCACCACATTGTGAAGCGCGTTTGCGTGACGAGATTTTGCAACTCAACGCAACGCTTTATGCAAAAGAGCCTCAAGTTTGGAAGGGGCGAGAATTATTTAAAACGTTTAGTGAAAATAACGCACGAGAAAAATTAGCAAAATCTAAAACGGACGCGCTAAAACCGCTTTATCCAATCTGAAACTAAAATATGACAAATAAAAATAAACTCTCACACCGCTTTTGCGTTGCGCCGATGCTTGATTGGACGGATAGGCATTGCCGTTATTTTCATCGTTTACTTTCTAAGAATGCACTCTTATATACGGAAATGGTCACAACAGGTGCGTTGATTCACGGTAATTCGCAACGATTTTTACAATTTAATCCAGAAGAACATCCTGTTGCTTTGCAATTAGGTGGAAGTAACCCGCATGATTTAGCGATTTGTACGCGGATGGCAGAAGAAACTGGTTACGATGAAGTTAATTTAAATGTTGGCTGTCCAAGTGACCGAGTGCAAAACGGAAAGTTCGGGGCTTGTTTAATGGCAGAGCCACAATTAGTCGCGGATTGTGTTGCGACAATGCAAGCTGGTGTAAAAATTCCTGTTACGGTGAAATCACGGATCGGAATTGATGAGCGTGATTCTTACGAAGAATTAACCCATTTTATTGATACAGTCGCGCAAGCAGGTTGTGAAACATTTATTGTTCATGCACGAAAAGCGTGGTTAAAAGGATTGTCTCCAAAAGAAAATAGGGAAGTTCCACCGTTGCGTTATGACGTGGTGTTTCAATTGAAAAAGGATTTTCCGCAACTTGAGATTGTTGTTAACGGTGGAATTACGACGTTGACACAATCTGTTGAGATACTAGAACAGATTGATGGCGTGATGTTAGGACGCGAGGTTTATCAGAATCCATATTTATTGGCGGAAGTTGATTCAGTTTTATTTGGTGATGATTCGCCGATTTTGTCACGCGAGCAGGTTATCGATGCTTTATTGCCTTATATTCAGTCGCAATTACAAAAGCCAGAGATGCGGTTGAATAGTATCAGTCGGCATGTTTTGGGATTATTTCACGGCGAATATGGCGCACGTTTATGGCGACGCTTTTTAAGCGAAAATGCTTTTAAATCAAACTCAAATGAACAAACTTTGTTAGATGCTTTGAACCTTACGAAGAAATAAATTAAAAATAATTTCAAAAAACTTTTGACAAAATAAAAAAAATCGCTATAATTTTAAAACTCAGCTACGGCAACACAGCTAAGACGAAAAAACAAAAGCTCTTTAAAAACTTAAATCAAAATAATTTGTGTGGGTGCTTGTGAAGTTATCGAGTGATAAACAAGATAATCGATTAAGAAACTACACGACAATTTTTTAGATTGTCAGTTAATTCTAATCGAGTCAAAATTGGTCACTAATTTTATAGTGGCAAAACTGATTTAAACTGAAGAGTTTGATCATGGCTCAGATTGAACGCTGGCGGTATGCTTAACACATGCAAGTCGAACGATGAGAAAGAGCTTGCTCTTTCGATTAGTGGCGGACGGGTGCGTAACG
>JAQTOT010000001.1 GCA_028713145.1 Methylococcales bacterium | reverse complement strand
GGATAAAAATTACAATGAAAACATTTACAGCAAAACTTGCAGAAGTAAAACGCGAATGGTATGTGGTTGATGCAGAAGGCAAAACGTTAGGTCGTTTAGCTTCTGAAATCGCATTGTGTCTTCGTGGCAAACACAAACCTGAATACACCCCGCACGTTGACACAGGTGATTACATCATCGTTGTGAACGCTGAAAAAATCGGTGTTACAGGTACAAAAGAAAAAAATAAACTTTACCAACACCACACTGGTTATATTGGTAATCTAAAAACTACGTCTTTAGGTAAATTGAGAAAAACTTTCCCTGACCGTATTTTAACAACAGCTGTAAAAGGCATGTTGCCAAACAACCCATTGGGTCGCGCAATGTTTAAAAAATTGAAAGTGTATGCTGGTGCAGAACATGATCATCAAGCGCAACAACCTAAAGTTTTAGAATTATTCGTAGGTAAATAAACATGGCTGCAACTCAATACTATGGTACAGGTCGTCGTAAAAGTGCTACTGCTCGCGTATACGCAACAGCAGGCACAGGTAAATTTACCGTTAACGACAAAGCATTAGACGTTTATTTTGGTCGTAAAACTGACCAAATGGTTTCAACCCAACCACTTGAATTGCTTGAATTGGCAGGCAAATTCGATGTGAACGTTATCGTAAAAGGCAGTGGTCCTTCTGGTCAAGCTGGCGCGATTCGTCACGGTTTGACACGCGCGTTAATGGTTTATGACGAAACATTACGTCCTGAATTAAGAAAAGCAGGTTTTGTAACTCGTGATTCGCGTGAAGTTGAACGTAAAAAAATCGGCTTGCACAAAGCGAGAAAACGTCCACAATACTCAAAACGTTAATTCTCAGCCTGCGATGCTTGTTGCATCGTGGCACAAAAAAGGGCTGCATTTATGTAGCCCTTTTTTTATGGTTCAATTCTAAAAACACGAGGTTATTATGTCTCTTTCTGTCGTTGTTCCCGTTCACAATGAAGCCGAAAATATCGAGCCACTTTTAAACGAAATTACCGCTGCACTGACCGATTTTACTGAATACGAAATTATTTACATCGACGATGGCAGTACGGATAACACGCTAAACGTTTTAAAAAAAGCGAGGCAAACAATTCCCAATTTGCGTGTTTTTCATCATGAAAAAAGTTGCGGACAAAGTGCGGCGGTTTTCACAGGCATCAAAGCAGCAAAATTCCCTGTCATTGCAACGCTTGATGGTGACGGACAAAATAATCCTGCGGACATTTGCCATTTATATTCTAATTTGCAAACACAACGTGAAGCGAATTCTAAACTTGCCATGATTGCAGGTTGGCGCAATCAACGTCACGATACGCAATGGCGATTGATTTCATCGAAAATTGCCAACGGTATTCGTTCTACTTTATTAGGTGACGCAACGCCCGACACAGGTTGTGGTTTGAAAGTTTTTTTGCGTGATGCCGCGTTGGAACTTCCATTTTTTGACCATTACCATCGCTTTTTACCCGCACTAATGCTGCGTGGCGGTTATCAAGTCATTTCCCTTGCTATTTCGCATCGTGCAAGAGAACGCGGGGTTTCCAAATACGGCACGCTAGATCGTTTATGGGTTGGCATCAGTGATATTTTGGGCGTAATGTGGCTCAAAACCCGCATGAAACGCACCGAGGTTAAAGAAATTGAACGTTAATATCAGTCAAGAAACACTCTGGTTAGGCATTGGTTTTTTAGGGCAAGCCTTATTTTCTGCGCGTTTTATCGTCCAATGGCTCAAAAGCGAAAAAGCAAAAAAAAGCGTTTTTCCCGTTGCTTTTTGGTATTTCAGCATTGGCGGTGGCGTGACATTGCTTGCGTACGCCATTTATCGCCAAGACCCCGTTTTTATTTTGGGACAAGCGAGCGGTTTATTTATTTATGCCCGTAATTTATATTTCGTTTTTAACGAAAAACGACAACTTGCTGAAAACGAAATCATCGATTAAAACCTAACGAATTCAAACATTTTCACGAAGGAAAGTAACATGAACGAAAAATGGGAAGCCGTTATCGGCTTAGAAATTCACACCCAACTTGCCACAAAATCTAAAATTTTCTCTGGTGCATCGACGGCTTACGGCGCAGAACCTAACACACAAGCGTGCGTCATTTCACTCGGAATGCCAGGTGTTTTACCTGTTTTAAACGAAGATGCGGTAAAAAAAGCCGTGATTTTCGGCACGGCGATTAACGCAGAAATTGCCCCTTATTCTGTTTTTGCTCGTAAAAATTACTTCTATCCTGATTTACCAAAAGGCTACCAAATTAGCCAATTTGAATTACCGATTGTTGGCAAAGGCTTTTTAGATATTGAAGTGGATGGCGAAACGAAACGAATCGGTGTCACGAGAGCGCATTTAGAAGAAGATGCGGGTAAATCGCTACACGAAAGTTTTCATGGTTCAACAGGCATTGATTTAAATCGTGCTGGCACGCCACTTTTGGAAATCGTTTCAGAACCCGATATGCGGACGGCAAAAGAAGCGGTAGCGTATATGCGAAAACTGCATGAACTCGTACGCTATTTAGAAATTTGCGACGGCAATATGCAAGAAGGTTCGTTCCGTTGCGATGCAAACGTTTCGGTTCGTCCAAAAGGTCAAGCTGAATTCGGCACTCGCGCTGAAATTAAAAATATCAACTCGTTTAAATTTGTTGAAAAAGCGATTAACCACGAGATTGAACGCCAAATTGAATTGATTGAAAACGGTGGTGAAGTCGTGCAAGAAACCCGTTTGTACGATTCGGTGAAAGACGAAACACGCTCAATGCGGAGCAAAGAAGAAGCGAACGATTACCGCTATTTTCCTGACCCTGATTTATTACCTGTTTTCGTGAGCGAAGAATTAAAAACCGAAATTCGAGCGCATTTACCCGAATTACCTGAAGCGAAAAAAGCACGTTTCAAGACGGATTATCGCTTGAACGACGAAGCGGCAACGATTTTAACTAGCTCGCGCGATTTGGCAAATTACTTTGAAACGGTAGTAAAAATTGCCGATTGTGACAGCGTTTTATGTGCAAATTGGGTCACAGGGGAATTGTCTGCTGCGCTAAATCGTGCAGAACTTGACATTACGCAATCCCCCATCGATGCAGAACGTTTTGCAGGCTTAATTACTCGCCTTGCTGACGATACGGTTTCTGGCAAAATTGCCAAACAAGTGTTTGAATTTATGTGGAATGGCACTGAAACAGCCGATGACATTATTGAAGCAAAAGGTTTAAAACAAATCACGGACACAGGCGCAATCGAAGCGGCTGTTGATGAAATTCTTGCCGCAAATCCAAAACAAGTTGAACAATATCGCGGTGGCAATGAAAAAATGCTCGGCTTTTTTGTTGGACAAATCATGAAAGCCATGCAAGGAAAGGGCAATCCTGCTGAAATTAACAAAATTTTGAAAGCAAAATTAGCCTAAAAATTCTCACACAATAAAAAAAAACCGCCTAACTTTTCACAAAGTAGGCGGTTTTTATTTCTCAATTATTCACACAAAATCAATCTGTCGCCATGCTTCATACAACATAATGGCTACGGTATTCGATAGATTCAAACTGCGACTTTCAGGCTGCATGGGCAAATACAAACAGTTTTCACCAATCATTTCGAGCGTTTCTTTTGGCAAACCGCGTGTTTCACAACCAAATAGAAACACGTCACCATCTTGAAATTTAACATCCGAATAAACTTTTTTACCTTTTGTCGTTAAGGCAAACAGCCGCTTCGTATCAACGCTTGCTAAAAAATCAGCGAGCGATTCATGCAATTTCACAGTTGCCCATTCGTGATAATCCAGCCCTGCACGACGCAATTTTTTATCATCCAAATCAAAACCAAGCGGTTTAATCAAGTGCAATTGCATCCCTGTATTTGCACTTAATCGAATGATATTGCCTGTATTCGCGGGAATTTCAGGCTCAAACAACGCAATATGAAACATATTAGAAATTATTGTCGATTTGCACGGGCGTTAATTTCCAAATATCGTCGTTGTAATCCGTAATCGTGCGGTCGGTCGAGAATTTACCACTTGCCGCCGTATTTAAAATACTCATTTTTGTCCAACGATCTTGGTCTTGATACGCGATTTCGACTTGACGTTGCGCGTCAATAAAGCTACGGAAATCGGCGAGTGTTTTCCATTGGTCATTACCGCTTTTAATCGAATTGATAACATCATCAAAAATGTTCGGTTCAAACTGATTGAAATGACCACATTCAAGCAAATTCATCACGCGACGTAAATCTTCGTCGGCATCAATATAACTTTGCGGGTTGTAATTCCCGTTTAGAGCTTGCACTTCCGCTTCGGTTAAACCAAACAAGAAGAAATTATCATCGCCCACTTCTTCACGAATTTCGATGTTTGCACCATCGAGCGTACCGATGGTAATTGCCCCGTTCATCATGAATTTCATGTTGCCAGTGCCTGAGGCTTCTTTACCTGCTGTTGAAATTTGTTCTGATAAATCCGAACCTGGACAAATTTTTTCCATTGCTGAAACGCGATAATTTGGCAAGAAAACCAATTTTAATTTACCGCCCACATCAGGGTCGTTATTGACCACATGACCGACATTGTTAATCAACTTGATAATGCGTTTTGCCATGTAATAACCTGGCGCAGCTTTACCACCAATTAACACACAACGATCGACCCAGTTTGCCGTATCACCACGTTTAATTTTGTCGTACAAATGAATCACATGCAGCACATTAAGCAACTGACGTTTGTATTCGTGAATACGCTTAACTTGCACGTCAAAAATCGCATTGACGTTGAAATCCACATCATGCTCGAGTCTTTTGAAATCAATCAACCGTTGTTTAGCATGTTGTTTTAAGGTGTGCCATTTTTCACGGAATTTTGGATCATCCGCATACGGTTCAAGCAATTTCAATTGTGATAAATCGGTAATCCAACCTTCCCCAATCGTTTCTGTAATTAACTCTGCAAGTTCTGGATTGCATGCGGCAAGCCAACGACGTGGCGTGACACCATTTGTTTTATTGTTAAATTTTGCAGGCGTGAATTCGTAAAAATCACGAAATAACCCTTCTTTCAATAATTTTGAATGTAATTCCGCAACGCCATTCACAGAATAACTACCCACAATCGCTAAATACGCCATGCGAACGTGTTGACCGTGTTCACTTTCCTCGATAATTGACATGCGAGACAAACGCGCTTTATCACCAGGCCAGCGCGATGATACTTGCGATAAAAAGTGCATATTGATTTCGAAAATAATTTCGAGCAAACGTGGCAATAATTCGCGGAACAAGCCAACTGACCAACGCTCTAATGCTTCAGGTAATAACGTATGGTTGGTATATGCCATTGTATTGCGGGTAATGTCCCACGCCTCGTTCCAAGGCACGTCATACACGTCAACCAACAAACGCATAAGCTCTGCAACCGAAATACTTGGATGCGTGTCATTTAATTGAAAACAATTTTTGGCTGCAAATTCTTTAAAATTATTACCGTGACGACCAACCCACGTTGAAATCACGTCTTGCAAACTCGCAGAGGCAAGTAAATACTGCTGACGCAAACGCAAAGCTTTACCGTTTTCACTGGTGTCGTTTGGATATAAAACCATTGTGATATTTTCAGCGGTATTTTTTGCGGCAACGGATTCTGCGTAATCACCCGCGTTGAATTCTTCTAAATCGAATTCTTCGGTTGCGGTGGCTTTCCATAAACGCAATGTATTCACGGTACCATTTTGATAACCAGGCACTGGCGTATCGAACGGCACCGCTAAAATATCGTGCGTATCAACCCACACCACTTTTCGTTTGCCATTGTCATCCGTACGAATTTCAGTGCGTCCGCCAAATTTCACGCGCTGTACATATTCAGCGCGTTCAATTTCCCACACATTGCCATTTCTAAGCCAATGATCAGGACGTTCAACTTGTTCACCATTGACAATAGCTTGCGAGAACATACCGTATTCGTAACGTAAACCATAACCTGTTACAGGTAATTGTAGCGTCGCGCAACTGTCAATAAAACAAGCCGCTAAACGTCCCAAACCACCATTACCAAGCCCTGCATCGGGTTCACTTTCAATAAGCTCTTCCAAATCTAAACCTAAGCTATACATTGCCTCCGCGACAACTTGATCGAGATTTAAATTTAACATGGCATTGCTTAATGCTCTGCCCATTAAAAACTCCATCGACAAATACGACGCACGACGAACATCTTGCTCTTTATATGTCGTATAAGTCCGTTTCCAGCGTTCCACTAACCGATCACTAATCGCAAGCGAAAGAGCTTCATACGCATAATGCGGCGAACGGCAACTCGCGTCACGTCCTAAACGATGCCCGTAATAACGTTTAAAATCGTTTTCAATGTGTTCTTCGTCCATGCCTAAATCAGGCAAGGTCGTAATGGTGGCACTTGGCTTACTCGTTTTAAAAATTCTAAAAGGCATATTGTTTTACCGTGTTAAGTGAAAGTTTTAAAAATAGGCTTAATTTTAGACTAAATTCCGTAAAAGAATTGTCTATAACCGAATATAACGGTTAATCATGACAATGGGTTGAAAATATCACATTTTTAATCAATAAAACGCTTCGTTAAATCACCAAAGGCATCAATTCGACGGTCACGCAAAAAAGGCCAAATTCGACGCACGGTTTCAGAGCGAACCAAATCAATTTCAGCCGTTAACACTTTTGTTTCAGATTCATTTGCACGCGCTAAAAATTCACCTTGCGAACCCGTGATAAAACTGTTGCCCCAAAAATCAATCCCGCTTTCACCGTGTGACGCGAATTCAAAACCGATTCGGTTGCACGAAATCACAGGCAAACCATTTGCCACCGCATGACCACGTTGCACCGTAACCCACGCATCGAGCTGTCTGCTCTGCTCTTCTGACGTGTCGTTTTTATCCCAACCAATTGCCGTCGGATAAATCAACACATCTGCGCCTGCCAATGCCATTAAACGCGCTGCTTCGGGATACCATTGATCCCAACAAATCAACACGCCTAATTTGCCAATCGAGGTTTGAATTGGCGTAAAACCTAAATCACCAGGCGTGAAATAGTATTTTTCGTAAAACGCAGGGTCATCGGGAATGTGCATTTTGCGATATTTCCCCGCGATACTGCCGTCTTTATCAAACACAACAGCGGTATTGTGATAAAGCCCCGCTGCACGACGTTCAAAAATTGTCGAAACAATGACAATTTTTAATTCTTTGGCAAGTGCAGAAAGTGTATCCGTTGCAGCACACGGAATCGGTTGCGCTAAATCAAAAACATTATGGTCTTCAGTTTGGCAAAAATACTTTCCCAAATGTAATTCAGGCAAAACCACTAAATCAGAACCCGCCGCAGCCGCTTCACGGATTTTGGCAATGGAAAAAGCTAAATTCACGCTGTAATCATCATCGCCACAAGGCTGTTGAATTGCGCTAACAATCAATTTTTTTGCCATTGACTAGCCTCGGGCTTGCTCAGGAAATTGCATCGTCATGCAATGTAAACTACCGTACTGATGCACTAATGGACGGCATGGAATTGGAATAATTTTGTGTTGTGGAAAAACTTTTGCCAATTTTTCTAACGCTACGTTGTCATTTTCATCATCATAAACAGGCACTAACACGGCATGATTGATAATTAAAAAGTTTGAATAATTGGCGGGCAAAGGTTGATCGTCTTCGTCAAAAATTGGTTTTGGTAGCGGTAATGCCACTAAGTTATAAGGTTCATTTTCGTGTGTGACCAGCAAATCAAGCTGCAATTTCATGCGATACAAACTTTCAAAATGCGGATCGCGTGGATTGTCGCAACTGGTATAAGCAATCGTCGTGGGTGTACAAAAACGCGCCAAGGTATCGATATGTGCGTCGGTATCATCGCCGGCTAAATTTTCTTGTTTGAGCCATAAAACACGCTCTGCACCAAAATATGTTTTCAATTGCGCTTCGATTTGCGCTTTATTTAACGTGCTGTTGCGGTTTTTATTTAACAAGCAATGCTCGGTCGTTAAAATCGTACCTTCGCCGTCACTTTCAACGCTGCCACCTTCCAAAATAAAATCAATGTCATGATGGGCTTTGCCTTTGAAAAATTTAGCGTTCGCTAATTTATGGTTAAGCGCGTTGTCATGAGCAAAGTCGTATTTTTCACCCCAACCATTGAATTGGAAATTAAGATATTTCAATGCCCCTTCTTTTTCGACGGTTAAAAATGTCGTATCACGCACCCAAATGTCATTCACTGGCGCGTGAATAAATTGAATGTCTTCTTTGCGTTCAACTAATTTTTCAATGTGTTTTTGATGCACTTCGTCGCGACAAACAATTAACAATGGCTGATATTGCGTAATTGTGTCAGCAATGATGCTGTAAGTTTCTTCGACAGATTCTAAACGATCACTAAAATCGCCTGTTTCGTGTGGCCATGCAATTAAAACGGCGGCTTGTTTTTCCCATTCAGCTGGAAATCGGGTCATTGATAATTCCTCTTTGTAATTTTAGTTTTTGGTGAATTTAAAAGTAAATCTTATAGATTTTATTGAATTTAGACGCTATTGGTTCACTTTTTTTCATTGGGAAGCAAACTTGCCTCCTAACTTTTACAACTCAAGCGAAAAACATTTTTTTCGCTAAATGATTGCCTGCCTGCGTCAATGGATGAATGACAAAATTTGCACCTAACATTTCGAGCGATTCGCGCTCTTCTTCAAAATAACAAATCGTGCCAATAAAATTTACATAGCCACGTTTTCTTAATTGCCTAATTGCCGAGCAACGCACTTCAAAATCGGGCATGGTTAAAATGATGCCTTTAATGCGCTCTAAACGCAGACCGTTTAACAACTCAACGTCTTCGGCATCACCATAAATAACACGTCGCCCATGACTGAGTTGGTTTTCTAAAATGGTCGGATCGGCATCAAAACCCACAACACGCTGTTCTTTTTCGTGTAACGCTAAATACGCCGATGTGCCTGTGCGTCCCATGCCAAAAATGAGCCATTCCGCCACACCGATACTTTCGGGTAATTTGTCAGGATGCCCGCTTTTTCGTTCAAAGCGACTTAGAAAAGGTTCAAATCTTGAAAATAAACGATGTGAAAAACGATTCAGCGGCGCGGCGATGGCTAGCGAACCTGCAACGGCTAAACTAATCGTTGCTTGCCATTGAGAAGAGAGCAAATCGGCTTTGACAACGGCTTCCGTCGTAATCAGTGCAAATTCGCTATAAGTCATTAACGCGAGTGAAGAAATAAACGCCGTTCTTGCGCGAAGTCCAACTAAGACAAATAGTAAAAAAAACAAACCTCCTTGCAGCGGCAGAGCTAAAAGTAAAACGATGGCATCTTGAATTTGTTCAACCGTTGGCAACTCACTCAACCCAATTTGCAAGAAAAAGGCGACCAATAAAATCTCTTTTAGCCCCCACAATTTTTCTGCAATATCTTCAGTTCTTGCGTGTGATGATAAGGCAACGCCCATCAATAATGCACCGATGTCTGCGGAAATACCGACGTAATTAGCAAGTGCTGAACCTGCTAATGCAAAGAAAACACCTAGCAATAACCGTAAATCATCGCTATGTGTTGCAGATAATAATCGATGCGCTAAAGGGCGAATAAGCGGCAGCGCAAGTAAGGCAAATGCCCAAGGACTAGGCGTTTTACCGTTAGCAACAGCGAGCAAACCAATGGCAATAATGTCTTGCAAAATCAAAATGCTTAACACATCACGCCCGTGAAATGTCGATAACTCACCGTTATCTTCCAGAACTTTAATGGCAAGCACGGTACTCGAAAATGCCAAACTCGCCCCCAATATAATGCCGCCTGAAAGATGTCCGCCTTGCCAAATGAATAGCAGTACAGAAACAGCCGTTACGATGATTAAGTGCAAACTTCCAACGCTTAACACTTCACGTTTTAAAAGTGAACGCGGTTTGATTTTTAAGCCAACGGTAAATAACAGTAATTCAATGCCCACATCCGCGAAATGATGTAATCCAGAAAAGGGAAGAACGCCAAAAAAGTTTAAAATATAACCCGTGATTAAATAGCCGACTAAGGGCGGCAAAAATAACCGATTTGCAAGCAAACCAATGACATAAGCACTCCCCAAAAAAATCACTTCGTCATGATTCATCGTACTTGCCCTTGCATTTCCCTAGTGTATTTTTCAATTTAACCATTGCGCCAGCGTTTCAAAGTCTAACTGATGCACACGTTCAAATAATTGTGTCGCAAGTTCTGAATCTGTTGCTTCAATTTCTGTAATTAACGCATTGCAACGCTCTATATCCAGTTCTGAAACCGCCGCCTGCAATGCAATGAGCAAGTTTGGCGACAACTTTTGTAAATCGTCTAAGTTAACGACGGCACGTTTTTCACTCACATTAGGTGAATCGTCAGACGTTTCATAACTGAATTTCACCCCAAGATGCTTTGCCATACTTTCAAAAATTTCGTTATCTCGATAAGGTTTATTGACAATATCGTCAACCCCTGCGGCTAAAAATTCTTGTCGCTGTTCTAAAAAGACGGAAGCTGTCACCGCTACAATTTTCACCTTATGACCATTTGGCAAAGCGCGAATTTGCCTTGTGGCTTCAATGCCATCCATAACAGGCATACGTCTATCCATCCAAATAAAACTTGGTTGTAATTGGGCAAATTTTTCAACGCCTTCTTGCCCATTCATTGCTTCATAAACATCAAACCCCACGGACATGAGTAAATTTTTAAGCAACAAACGATTTGCCGCTTGGTCTTCGACAATCAAAACCCGATAAACAGGCTGCCCTTCCTCAAGGCTAATAACGCTTAACTTACCGTTAGATGACGTAGCGGGAACTTGCTCAGATGACACCCGTATGGCAGGTAATTTCACCGTAAAACAAGAACCTTGATTTAACTCACTAGTCACAGTAATCGAACCGCCCATCAGTTCAATGTATTCTTTGGTAATTGGTAGTCCAAGCCCCGTGCCTTTTTGCTCTGATTCACCGCCCACTTGCACAAAGGTATCAAAAATTAACGGCAAATCCTGCTCTGAAATCCCAATCCCTGTATCTTCAATAACAAAAATTAACTCACATTGAGACGAATTGCTTTCTAAATTCGCATTCAAACGCACACGCACTCTACCTTGTTTGCTATATTTCACCGCGTTGCTAATTAAATTTAACAATACTTGGCGCAATTTTGATTCGTCTAAGCAAACAAATCGTGGAAAATCCGATGATTGATCAAATAAAAGTTCCAAGCCTTTTGCTTCTGCGCGTTCGTGCATCATATCAATCACGTCGCGCAATAAAACACCTAAATCAAAGCAGTTAATTTCAATTTTCACGCGCCCTGCTTCGATTTTTGCCATGTCTAAAATATCGTTAATCAAATCGAGTAAATGCCGCCCACTGTTATTGATGATATTTAAATTTTCGCGTTGTGTAGGACTTAATGAGCGATCTTTTTGCAGTAATTGTGAAAATCCCAATACGGCATTCATTGGCGTGCGTAATTCGTGACTCATATTGGCTAAAAACACACTTTTTGCATGATTTGCCGCTTCTGCCTTATTTTTGGTTTTTTCTAATTCGACACTAAGGTCTTGCAGATTTTGATTATTTATTTCTAATTCAACAGTGCGATCCGCAACGCGCTGTTCAAGGTGTTCATTTAATATCCGATAATTTTGCTCTGACGCTAAAATGACTTGTTCACGCTCTTGAATCGCGCTTGCCATATCAATAATACCCGTAGCGAACAAATCAATTTCATCATGCGAGTGCAAGCTAAGTTTATGGTCATAATCCCCCTGCCGAATTTTATTCACGGCTTGTAAAATTTGGCTCAATGGCGTAGTCACAATACGACCGAGCATAATTAGCAACGAAAAAATAATCGTTACACTTAATGCAATCAGCGAAAAAAATCGATTTAACGCCTCATTTTGCAAATGTTCTTCGACAAATCGTGAACTTAAAAAAAGACTCACCGAACCAATTTTTTCATCGCCATGAAAAATATCCGCTTGCCGCATCACCATGTTTTCATCGTGAGTGGGCTGATTTATCTCAATAAGTTTCCAATTCGCATCACGCATTTGACCGTGTGTAATTTGTTTATCATCGGTAACTGTAATGGCATAAACCTCATTTTTCGCCATTTCAATGTCAATGACTTTAAGTTGCCACGCTTCATCCATTTCCCAAAGCGGCAAAATCAACCCTTCTTTCAATCGCTTAATTTGCCTGTCTGCATTTTCATTTAATTCAAGGTAAAGGCGTTCTTGCGTGCTTAAATAGCTCTTGATTTCATAAAGACTCAACACGCTAATTACGACAATCAGCAATGAGAAAATAATTTTGATTTTAATGCTTCGCATAAATGTTCAAGGCGTTGTTTGATAAAGACGTGAAAAACGCTCAAGTTCTTTTAACCACAACGAGGGCAACTGATGTGATTCGTAATAAGAACTGATAATTTCGTTGTAACTGCCATCTTTTATGATTTTGGCTAATCCTTGTCGATAGCGATTAGCAACATTTTCAACATTTGGGTAATTTTTATCGAGCAAAATGGCAATCGGCGAAACAGATTTTGGCAGCGCAATGACCTCAAAATTTTTACTTTCCGTGGGAAAAAGTTTCGCAATCGTTTGTTGACCGACTAAATCGAGTTCCAACACAAAATCTAAACGTCCATGATGTAACTTTTTAAACAACGACTCTTGCGAATAACTGGTTTCAAAAAGAATACCTGCTTTTTCAAAAATGGTTCGATTAGCCATTGTTCCCGATAATGCGCCAACACGAAAACCTTTCAAATCGCTCAGTGACTTAAATATCACTTTTTTATCATGCAAAGGATTGTAGTAATACAACCCCACTTGCGTAATCGCAATCGGAATAATTGCGGCAAAATCTTGGTTGTCCATATAAAAAACGGGATTACCCAAGTTGTTGTCGGTTGAATCTTCAATCATGCGTTTAAGGGGAACGAATTCAATTATCGATTCAACGCCCCCCGAACGCGAAATAGCTTCAATCAATTCCCCACCCAAACCGTTATGCGGCAACGTTTTTGACCAATAAGGCAAACTTTCGTTTGCTTTCAAAATCACTGGCTTGCCGAAAGCAACGTTGCCTGTGAGCAAAAGAAATAACGCGCAAAAAATGAAGAGGCTTATTTTCATAACGATTTCTAGTCGGCTTCAGAGGGTTGCGCTAAAAACTTTTTATAGTTTATTGACACTTTTAACCCAGCAAAACGCCCTGCCATGCGGGTTAATTCTTGCGTTTTTTTATCAAACGTAATTTTGACTTCATTCAAAGCGCGGTCTTCGTAACCTTTTTCAATTTCATGCGTTTCAAGCAAAAAGTGATAAATGTAAATTTCTTGTTCAGGCTCATCTTTAATTTCGAGTGGTTCACCTAATTTTTTAACGACAGCTGCTTTTTTAGGCAAATCGTCCGAAATTTTTTCTAGCAACGCGCTATTGGCTTTGAGCTGTTTTTTCTCTTTATCGATTTCCGCGCCACCAATGGAACGCAAAGAAACTTCTAAAAATTTAGGGGGAGCAATTTCCAAAAATAACGATGAAAACGACCACGCTGTAAGTTTTTGTTCTTTGTTGAAATACAGGTCAGAATAAAACTTAATTTCAGGTTTGATAATGTTGCCATCTGCGTCGATTTTTCGAAACCAATACCGCCATTTTCGACCCTCACCATGCGGAGAATCATCGCTCGGTTGCAACCTTGAAAGCGAAACAAAATCTTTGCTGTATAAAATTGGCTCTTTAAATTTGAGCGTAAATTCATCCGTCACGACAATTTCAAAATACTTGTCGAATTCGCTCATTTGCAAATAAACCTGCCCCGCGCGAAGCCAATAAATACAGCCTGTTAAAAGTAGCGACATTAGCAACACGCTAATCAATGATTTTCTTTTTAAAATTGCATTCATACTTTTTACCCCAACGATCTAACCCGCAATTTGCGACCTTTAATTTTGCCATTTTGCAGCCGTGACAGCGCGACATTTGCGCTGGTGCGTTTGATTGCAACGTAAGTTCGCACATCGAAAATATCGATTTTGCCCACTTCGTTGCCTGCCAAACCTGCTTCACCAGTCAATGCACCTAAAATATCTGCCGCACGAATTTTACTTTTGCGTCCGCCATCAATCACTAACGTCACCATTGACGGGCGCAAGGTTGTATTTTTCGGTGTTTTTCCTGCGGGATATTTTCCCCATTGAATCGGCTTGTTTTGATAGGTTTCAATCGCTTTGGCGCGTTCTAATTCATTTTCAGCACACAAACTTAACGCCAACCCTTTTTGCCCTGCCCTGCCCGTGCGACCAATTCGATGAATATGCACTTCAGGATCGGGCGATAAGTCAAACACAATCACCGCTGATAAATCTTTAATATCCAGCCCTCGCGCCGCGACATCGGTAGCCACTAAAATGGAGCAGCTTTTGTTGGCAAAACGTAACAACGTTTGATCACGTTCACGTTGATCTAAATCGCCCGTGAGTGAAAGCGCGGAATAGCCTTCTTGACCGAGCCAATTTTCCATGACTTGGCAAGTGTATTTCGTGTTGCAAAAAATGACGGTTGATTCAGGTTGATATTTTGCAAGCAACGCGCTGACCGCTAATGGTTTTTGCAACTCTTCGGCTTTGAAAAAAAGTTGCTCAATTTGTCCATCGTCGTGCGTTTCATCAATGCTAATTTCAACAGGCGCATTTTGAATATGTGCGCTCATATCTAAAATCGAATCAGGATACGTTGCCGAAAATAAG
The DNA here is from genome assembly GCA_028713145.1 of Methylococcales bacterium. Classification (GTDB taxonomy): domain Bacteria; phylum Pseudomonadota; class Gammaproteobacteria; order Methylococcales; family Methylomonadaceae; genus UBA10906. The sequence goes on along the minus strand of JAQTOT010000001.1, from coordinate 37,566 downwards.
AGCGTTTGTTTCGTTTTCGATGTTTGTCTCACCACAAATGAAATTTGCGCTTCAAAACCCATATCAAGCATTCTGTCTGCTTCGTCTAAAACCAATACGCGCAATTTTTTTAAACTCAAACTTTGACGTTTTAAATGGTCTTGAACACGCCCAGGTGTACCAACCACGATGTGTGGCGCGTGTTGGTCTAACGAGGCAATTTGATGACCTTGTGGCACACCGCCACAAAGCGTGAGTAATTTTACATTCGGGGTAAAACGCGCCAACGCACGAATCGCTTTGCTAACTTGATCAGCAAGTTCGCGCGTGGGACATAAAACTAACGCTTGTGTTTCGTATAGATTTACGTCGAGTTTTGAGAGTAATCCCAAACCAAATGCAACCGTTTTACCGCTGCCCGTTTTGGCTTTGGCAATAATATCGTCGCCATTCAAAATAAACGGCAAACTTTTCGCTTGAATTGGAGTCATTTCGCTATAACCGAGTATTTCAAGGCTTTGGCGAAGTGGTGCGGAAAGGTTGGCATTTGAAAATTTAAGATGTTGCATAATTGACTCATAAAATAAAAAAAGAGCAAAACAAACGAATTCTTAACAGGTGTTTTGCATTACGTTCACGCCATTCTAAACCATGCCACCACTATCGTTGTACAATACCGCGCAAATCGTCATTTACTTAAAAAAAACGAGGTCTTTTCTGTGTTAAAAAAACCACCAAGTTGTGTTGCGGCTGTTGATTTAGGTTCAAACAGTTTTCACATGATTGTTTGTAGTTTAACAGACGGCAAATTACAAACCGTTGATCGTTTAAAAGAAATGGTGCGCCTTGCATCAGGACTGGATAAGAAAAATTACCTCAACCTTGAAACCCAACAACGCGCGTTAGCCTGTTTAGAACGTTTCGGACAACGCATTGGGCATTTTCCTCCTGAAAGCGTTCACATTGTGGGTACAAGTACCTTGCGAACTGCAAAAAATGCGGAAGAATTTTTAAAAAAAGCCGAACTCGCGCTAAATCACCCAATACACGTTATTTCGGGAATTGAAGAAGCACGTTTAATTTATCAAGGCGTAGCGAACAGTTTGAGCAGTAATGCAAATTTACGTCTTGTCATGGACATTGGCGGTGGTAGCACGGAATTTATTATCGGCACAGGCGATACGCCGCTTGATAAAGAAAGTTTGCCGATGGGTTGCGTGACAACCAGCACCGCGTTTTTCAAAGATGGCAAATTATCAAAAGCTGCGTTCAATCGAGCCGTGCTTTTCGCGCAGCAACGTTTAGAGCCATTTCAACAAAAATTTCAACGTAAAAATTGGGACGAAGCCATTGGTGCATCGGGCAGTTTGAAAGCCATTGATAAAGTGTTATTGGCTAAAAATTGGAGCAACAACGGCATCACGCGCGACGGTTTAGAACAACTGGTACAACATATTCACACTTGTCCGACGATTCATTTGCTGAATTTGCCCGATTTGGATGCAGAACGTTTGCCTGTTTTTGTCGGCGGCGTAGCAATTGTGTATGCAACGTTTAAAAGTTTAGGCATCACGCAAATGACTGTTTCAGACGGGGCATTGCGCGAAGGGTTGATTCACGATTTGCTAGGACGAATTTACGATCACGATATTCGCTCGGCAACGGTACGCCAAGTTGCAGAACGTTATCATGTCGATATGCAGCACGCTTTGCGCGTACAAAAAACGCTTGATTATTTGTTATCACAGTTAAAGCCTGATTTTTTTCAAATCGATATTGAAAACGCACGACAATTTTTGCATTGGGCGGCGCAATTACACGAACTCGGACATGATATTGCTCACAGCCAATATCACAAGCACAGCGCGTATGTGATTGAAAACGGTGATTTCGCGGGTTTTTCCCGCCAAGAACAATTTGTACTCGCAACGATTGTTCGGGCGCATCGACGGAAATTTGCGTTAAGAAATTTTGCTGATTTACCCGCACCGTGGAATGATGATGCGCCAAAACTCGCGTTATTGCTGCGTTTGTCGGTGTTATTGCATCGCAGTCGTCAAGATTACGAAGTGCCGCAATTCAAATTTAAATCAGAAAAGTCAAAAGTAAAATTACGCTTTCCACAAAATTGGCTCAATTCTGCGCCACTCACTCGCGCTGATTTATTCACAGAAGCTGAAAATTTAAAAACCGCTGGACTCAAACTCGAATTTGCATGATTCCCCAGTTTCACTTTTTTTTCGTTGCACGCATTTTTGCGTATTTTCTAGGCATTATTTTTTTGCTGTGCGTGGGCATTGTGGCAAATGGTTTGAGTTCACAAACTGATGTGCCGCAATCGCCAAAATTAACGCTTGAAAATATCACCCAGGCGCGAAAAATTCTCTACGAAGGCACGAAAACTAAACCCGATAATCTTGCTGCTATTACGCTCACGCAAGCGGATTTAAATTTAGCAGCGAATTATTTGCTCAATCGTTATTTTCAAAGCGCGATTCAAATCGAATTAGTAAATCAAAAAGTGCGTTGCAATATGTCGGTAAAGCTCCCTAAAAATGCGCTTGCCAATTATTTTAACGTCAGTTTTCGCTTAGGCAGTGAAAGCGATGAAACCTTGCCACGCATTGCAAAATTTAAAGTGGGGAAATTGTTGTTACCTGCAAAATTCGCAGGCTGGGTGCTAGATTTAGCGATTCGCTATTCATTTTTGAATGAGTATTTTATTTTGGCAACCTCGCCAATACAGCGCGTGGAAATCTCTGATACGGCAGTAACGCTTTTTTATGAAACGAATTCCCCAAATCGCTTAACCAATGTGGAAAGCCGTGAAATTTATCAGCAAAAAATTGCTGAAATTATCGCGCAACATAATCCGAAATTTCGTTTGTCGCTGGCCGATTTATTAAAACCCATTTTTGAATTAGCCTTACAGCGTTCAACGACTGAAAATGCAATTGAGGAAAATCGCAGTGCCATTTTCGCACTTAACGATTATGTAAATTCCATTGAAGATCCGCAGTTGAAACCTTTTTTATACAAACGCGCTGATTTAGCGCAACATTTCACAGGCGCGGCGGCGTTGACAGCATCGATGAATAGTCGCGTTGCTAATGCGCTTGGTGAAGTAAAAGAACTCAGTGACGCGCAAACGGGTGGCAGTGGTTTTAGTTTTATTGATTTAGCGGCAGATAAAGCAGGCAGTCGGTTTGGTGAATTAGCGGTTTTATCGCCTGAATCGGCGTTACGCATTCAAAAACTCACCGCAGAAATTCATGATTATCGTGATTTTATGCCCGACCCGCGTGATTTACCTGAACACATGAGCGAAAACGTATTTAAAAAACTTTTTGAATCAACTCAAAGTCCTACATATTTGCGACTTGCAAACTTAATTGATAAACGCATTGCTGCAATTCCGTTGTATCAAAATCCTTAAAGCTGCGGTAAATCACTTAGTTACACTGTGTCATATCACACAGTTTTTAATTTTTACATCTTTTTTGTCAAGCTAATTACTTGAAATATAATGATTTATTTTATGGCATATAGCATGCTTCATATGGTAAACAGATTTATATTTTCTTTTTTGCGAGAGGTTTTCATCATGGCTTCACAATCTGCTAAAAAACACGACAACACCGCATTACTTCTAGGTGCGGGGCTTGCTGTTACGTCAATGATTATTTTGCCCGCCTTTGCGATGCGTTTAGGTTTGGGAGCGAGTTTAACAGGCGCATTACGCATCGCGTTAATGAAAGCCTCAAATAAAGCAGCACAAGCACAATTTATTCAAGAAAAAGCAAATTGCTAAAATGCTCTTAGATTGTGACAAATCGTAACTTTTGCTACTATGTTGCTCAAGTTAAACAGCTAGTTAGGTAAATGTGATGAGTGAAGGAAAAAAGACTTGCGATTTGTGCAATCTGACTGTTGAGGTTTCTGGATTTACGCTGAAATTGAAAACAGGAGAAGAAAAAGTTTTTTGCTGTGAAGGTTGCAAGGGCATTTATCAGATGTTGAACGAAGATAAAGTGTTACCAGAATAATTTTAGAGGTATTTATGGGAAAAGCCGTCAAAAATACACACAACGGTGATTCGTTACCCAAAGAAGTTTTTAAAGGTTCAATCGCCTCAGCAATCGTTTACAGTGGGAGTAAAGTTATGAGTATCGCAGTTAAAAATCCAGTCGTAGTATTTGGTTTAGGTTTAGTTAGTGGATTTTTAATTCACAAATATCGTAAAGACATTATTGCTAGCACAACAAAAGTTGTTGATGCAGGTAAAGATTTTGTGTTGCAACAAAAAGAAAATTTAGAAGATTTAGTAGCAGAAACCAAAGAAAGCTAAGTTTTTTATATCAAATTCAATGAACGGGTTTTTCTCGCGCAGGCTGGAAAAGCCCGTTTTGTTTTTCTACTGATTTCATCGAAATTATGTCTATTCAAAAACAATGTGTATTGCGCCATAGAGCTGAAGGTCACGTCCGTTTTCAATTACCCGCGCAATTATGTCAAAAAGGCGTTGCTGAAAATTTTGCCTCAAAAATAAAAGCAATTGACGGTGTTTATCGAGTCAGTTTTTACACACGGCAAGGTAAGGTTTCGATTCGTTTTCAAGAGATAGTGTGTGATTTCACGCAACTCGTAAAACAAGTATTTGAACTAGTTAGCGAGCTTGAAAAGTCAGGCGCGTTAGTGATTCACGTCGAAAAGAAACCCAGTGCAATGGCGAAATTTGGCACGAAAGTGAGTGAAAAAGCCGATAATTTTGCAACGACACGCTGGTTGAAAGCGAAAACGATTGAGGTAAAAGAAACGCTACAAGCCGCTAAAATCATTACAAAATTGACGCTAAAAAAACCTAATGCCCTGATTAAAGATCCAGAAAAAGCGATTATTGATTTTTTAAACGATATTTTGGTGCTGTTTTTGATTCGTACTCATTGGGATCATATTACAAAATTGTGGCTACTCAATCCGTTTAGATACCGCTATGAATGGCTAGCTACGTTTTATATGTTCTTTTTGCTGATTCGTTCTCGCCGTCCAAAATAACACTTTCTACAGGCAACAAAAAACCACGTTGAAAATAATTTCAACGTGGTTTTTTTAAAGCAGAAAATTACGCTTCTAAAACCGCTAAACGATCTGCTAACAAAGTTTCTAAAACAACAAGTGCTTTCGCAAAACCGTCGATACCTTCAGCCAACTTGTCAGTTGCCATACGATCAGCTGCGTGCATTTTGTCGAATGTTGCTTTATCAACATTGATTTTTTCAATTGAAGAAGCCGCAGCGGCTTCAGCGTTTAACTTGCGTGGCAATTTTCCATCTGCATGTTCTGCATCCAACAATGCGACTTCATCAAGCTCTGTAAGCAATGAAGGCGAAATAGTCAATAAATCGCAACCAGCCAGTTCGATAATTTCACCAATGTTACGGAAACTTGCGCCCATCACTTCGGTGTTGTAACCAAATTTTTTGTAATAGTTGTAAATTTCAGTCACTGACAATACACCTGGATCTTCAGCTGGTGCATAATCCTCTTTGCCTGTATCTTTTTTGTACCAATCCAAAATACGACCAACGAATGGCGAAATTAACGTGATACCATTTTCAGCGCAGGCAATCGCCTGATGCAAACCGAAAATCAATGTTAAGTTACAGTGAATACCTTCTTTTTCTAAAGCGGCAGCAGCTTGAATACCTTCCCATGTTGCGGCAACTTTGATTAAAACGCGTTTGCGATCAATACCTGCTGCTTCATATTGAGCAATCAAGTCACGACCTTTTGCAATAGTCGCATCGGTGTCAAAAGATAAACGTGCATCAACTTCAGTTGAAACACGACCTGGAATAATTTTTAAAATTTCCAATCCGAATGAAACCGCTAAACGATCAAACGCAAGGCTCACAACATCAGCCGCTGACGCACTTGCGCCTTTAGTTTCACGCGCGCCTTTTAACGTATCATCGACAATGCTTTGATACTTAGGCATTTGAGCAGCAGCCGTAATTAACGACGGATTTGTCGTAGCATCACGCGGTGTAAATTTTTCAATCGCACCAATATCGCCTGTGTCGGCAACAACGACTGTGTATTGTTTTAATTGTTCGAGTAAAGATTGACTCATTAGGAACACCTGATTTTAAAAGTTAAAAAAATGTTTAGCTGTGTTGCGCTTTTAAATACTTTTCAACGCCTGTCAACGCTACATCGCTTACGATGGAATCGACAACTGCCGCAACTTCTTCTTTTGTTTGAAGAGCAACATTTAAGGCTTGTTTTGCCAAATACTTGCTAACACTGCTCGTGGTCGTTTCAGGAAGACTTTGTAAATAGCTTTCAACGCGCGTCGCTTTCGGTTTTGCAGGCGCATTACGTTCTTCAATTGCTTTTTGCAACGCATATTTTGCAACACGACTCATAGGCGTTTTGTCTTGTGTTGCTAAATACTTCTCAACACCTGTTTTCTTCACAACAACAGACACACTATCTTTGTTATTTTTCAAGTATTTCTCAACACCTGACAAGATTACAACAGGTTTGTTACGCTCTGCGATGGCTTGACGTGCTAAATACTTTGCTACGCCGCTTGGTTGAGTTTGTTCTTGTGCTTTGAGATATTTTTCAACACTGCTTAACCCAGCAGGCTGATTTTCCAAATAGCGACTAACGCCTGTCTGTCCATTTGACGAATCAGCCACCGATACAATCGCATTGCGAGTTGTGGTGCTGTAAGCGTCCTCTGAACGCGCCCCGAAAAGACTTGAGAAAAAGCCCATGACTACCCCCGATCTGTATCGTTTTGAGCCGCTTTTTGAGCAATGTTTTGTTTAGCAATATATCGTGCAACATTGGTTGGTCTGACGTTGCGTTCTAAGTATTTCGTTACACCTGAAACTTTAGGTACACGAGCATTTAAATAACGTGCCACACCTGTTTCGCGGTTAGCATTAACTTCCGTTTCAGCCATCGAGTTTCCGCCAAAAATACCTGCAAATTTAGGACATCTTGATGCCGCAAAACCTGCTACGGCTAATGCACCTAAAATGAGAAATAAGCTGTTGTCATCTTCTTTTGCCGCTTTTTTTTCTGCGGCTTGTTCCATAATGACAGCACCTGCGCTAGTTGTGAATTCAGGAGCAGACGTTGGTGCAATTGAAGGCGCCGATTTATCGTGCTTGTAATTAGCATCGCTAAACAACACTTTTGGTTGAAAATTGGTTGCTGGATATTGCGAATCATCAGCCGACGCTGCTGCAACAGGTGCTGCTGCCGCTGGAGCTGCTTTTACTGCTGGAGCAGAAGATTTAATGGATTCGTCTTGATATAAAACTTTTGGTTCAAAATCTGTTGCCGGATATTGTGAGTCCGCATAAGCCGCAAATGGACTAGCGACTAACAACGCAACGATTGCACCTTGAAGTAAATTATTTTTTTTCACATTGACACCTATTTTTTTGTAGTTATATAAAGTCAAAAAACCTCGACTAGTTAGACTAATCGAGGATTCGTGCTAAAAATTAAAGCACCGCTTTAACGTGTTTGACCACGTTTTCAGGCGTGAAACCGAAATGTTCAAATAACACGTTGCCTGGTGCTGATTCGCCGAAGGTATCAATACCAACAACACCGCCTTCTAAACCAACATATTTACGCCAGAAATCACTAACACCCGCTTCGATTGCTACACGTTTAACGCCAGGAATCAAAATGCTGTCTTTGTAGGCTTGATCTTGACGATCAAAAACATTAGTCGATGGCATAGAAACGACGCGAGCATTGATACCTTCAGCTGCTAATGCTGCTTGTGATTTCATTGCTAATGTGACTTCTGAGCCTGTTGCAATCAAAATCACATTGGCTGTACCAGCTGCTTCTGAAACGACGTAAGCACCTTTACGCATTGCAGCAATTTGTGCATCATCATGTGCAATAGCTGGAATACCTTGACGGCTCAACACCAAACTAGTTGGTCCATTTTTACGTTCAACAGCATAAACCCACGCAACCGCAGTTTCGGTTGAATCAGCTGGTCTCCATACGTCCATGTTTGGAATATAACGTAAGCCAGATGTATTTTCGATTGGTTGATGCGTTGGACCATCTTCGCCTTGACCGATTGAATCGTGCGTTAATACGGCGATAGTGCGTTGTTTCATCAACGCAGCCATACGCAACGCGCTTTTCGCGTAGTCAGAGAACATGTGGAATGTGCCGCCGAATGGCAATAAACCACCGTGCAATGCCATACCATTCATAATGGCAAACATACCGAATTCGCGTACACCATAAGAAATGTAGTTACCTGGCTCTTTGCCACTAACGTGTTTGAAACTTGAACAACTCGTTAAGTTTGAACCTGTCAAATCCGCAGAACCACCTAAAAACTCAGGTAAAATTTCAGCCAAACCAGCAATTGTTTTTTGTGACGCTTGGCGAGATGCTAAGTTTTCGCCTTTTTCATTGGTTGCTTTGATGAATGCGTCGGTAAATTCTTTCCAGTTCGCTGGTAAATCACCTGCCATGCGGCGTTTGAATTCAGCTGCTTCTGCTGGGAAAGCTGCCGCGTAAGCTGCAAATTTTTCGTCCCATGCTTTTTCAGCTGTAGCACCTTTTGCTTTTGCATCCCAACCAGCATAAATGTCAGTAGGAATCACAAATGGTTCGTGTGTCCAACCTAATTCTTTACGAGTCAATGCAACTTCCGCGTCACCTAATGCAGAACCGTGACAATCATGGCTACCGCTTTTATTTGGTGAACCGAATCCGATGATTGTTTTGCAGCAAATTAAAGATGGTTTATCTGTAATCGCTTTTGCAGCTTTAATTGCATCGTTGATTTGGTCGGCATTATGACCGTCAACTGATTGAACGTGCCAACCGTAGGCTTCAAAACGTTTTACAGTATCATCGGTGTACCAGCCATCAATGTGACCGTCGATAGAAATGTTGTTATCGTCCCAGAACGCAACTAATTTGCCTAAGCCCCAAGTTCCAGCGAGCGCACATGCTTCGTGTGACACGCCTTCCATCATGCAACCATCACCTAAGAAAGTATAAGTGTAATGATCAACGATTTCATGACCTGGTTTGTTGAATTGATACGCTAATAATTTTTCTGCCATTGCAAAACCAACCGCGTTGGTAATACCTTGACCTAAAGGACCTGTTGTTGTTTCAACACCAGGTGCATAACCGTATTCTGGATGACCAGGGCATTTAGAATGCAATTGACGGAACGATTGCAATTCTTTCATTGGCAAATCATAGCCTGAAAGATGCAATAACGAGTAAATCAACATAGAGCCATGACCATTTGACAAAATGAAACGGTCACGATCAGCCCAATGTGGATTTGTTGGATTATGTTTTAAATGGTCATTCCACAACACTTCGGCGATGTCCGCCATACCCATTGGCGCACCTGGGTGTCCTGAATTTGCTTTTTGTACAGCATCCATGCTCAAAGCGCGAATAGCGTTTGCTAATTCTCTACGCGAAGTCATCTTCTCTCCTTTTATGGTATCTGTTAAAAAAATTGCACTACTAAATTTTATTCAATAGTGCAACCTATGTATTCTGTTCTGAAATCACGAATGAACAATCACTCGTCTTCAATTTGATTATTATTCTAAATTTGCGTGTCTTTCGCGCATAATCTCTTCAGGAATGCCCTTCTCATGAATAATATGAGAAATTGTGGATTCCAAGAAAAGCAATGTTGATAACTCGAAAACCGTTCCCATTGGCATACCAACAACTTTACCATACAAGTCTTCACGACCGATTTGGAAAACGCCATCTGCCATGTCACCGATTGTTGATGTTGCTCTTGACGAAATCAACATAATTTTCGCGCCAACCTTTTTCGCGCTTTTTGTAAAGGCAACCAACTGTTCAGTTTCACCAGAACCTGAAATAACGATTAGTAAATCGCCATTTTTAATACTTGGAGTAACGATTTCGCCGACAACATTTACGTTGTAACCACCATGCACCAACCGCATCGCAAAGAAATTGCCAACTAGTTTTGAACGTCCCGCCCCCGCAATAAAAATGCGACCCGCGTCGTCGAGCATAGCAGTGAGTTTTTCATCATACGCCTCCTCCGTTGCTTCGAGGATACCTGTGATTTTATCTAAGATAAGTTGTTGGTGCATAAGGCTTCCTTTAATTAAACAGCGTCAACTAATTCACGGATTTCACGAGCTGCTTCAGCTGGTGATGGTGCGCCATAGATAGCTGCGCCAACAACGATGATGCTTGCGCCTGCACGAACCACGTCTTGAACAGTTTTAGTATTGATACCGCCAGCAACTGAAATACGAACGTTCAAACCTAAGTCAGAAATTAAGCTCAAATCAGCAAATGGTGTGTGACCCGCTGCTTGTGCATCTAAACCTGTGTGAACGCCAACGATTTGTGCGCCAGCTGCAACGGTTGCGCGAGCGCAAGCTGCTTTGTCGTCAACATTGATTAAGTCAATTTGTGCTTCAGCTGCGTGTGCGTTAGCTGCTTTGATGACACCTTTGCAAGTTGCTAAACCTGAAACACCTAAAACGGTCACGATGTCTGCGCCAGCTGCATAGAAAGGGGTCGCTTCGTATTCGCCTGCGTCCATCGTTTTTAAGTCAACTAACAACAATTTATCAGGGAATTCTGCACGCAACGCTTTAACTAAGTTAATACCGTTGTGTTTAATGCAAGGTGTGCCGATTTCGAAAATATCAACAAAAGGAGCAACTTGTTTTGCTAATGAGATAGTTGCGTCGAAATCTAATGAATCTAATGCCATTTGAATCAATGGTTTTGCCATGATGTACACTCCAAAAAAGTTATAGTTATAGTTAAAATTGTTACGCTAATTTATGCGGAGCTAACTTTAAAGTACAAGGGGTGGGCGTGTCAATGCAAAATACGCCCTAATCCTTTTGCCCGTTATCCCGCAATGTTACAGTGCGATTGAACACTAATTTATCAAGTGAACTGTCAGTATCTAAACAAAAATAACCCGTACGTTCAAATTGGTAACGATTTTCAAGCGTTGCATTTTTTAAACTCGCTTCAACTCGGCAATTTTTTAAAATTTGCAACGAATCTGGATTCACAACATCTAAAAAGTTTTCTTCATTATCAGGTTGTGGAACGGTGAATAAACGGTCATATAAACGAATTTCCGCTGCATGTGAACTTACTTCGTCTACCCAATGAATGACCCCTTCTGCTTTGCGTCCTTCAGGATTTTTACCGAGTGTATTTTCGTCATAACTGCAACGTAACTCGATAATTTCGCCGTCTGCATTTTTAATCACCTCGTCGCAACGAATCACATACGAACCACGCAAACGCACTTCTTCACCTAAACTTAAACGCTTATATTTTGGTGGCGGATTTTCAGAAAAATCATCTCGTTCAATGAAAAGTGTTTTTGAAAATGGCACAACTCGTTTACCAAACTCTTCACGTTGCGGATGATTTGAAACGTCTAAATGCTCAATTTTATCCTCTGGGTAATTGGTAATAACAACGCGCAAAGGTTCTAAAACTGCCATTGCTCGAAACGCATTTGTATTTAAATCTTCACGGATGCAGTATTCCAAAACACCCATTTCAATCCACGAATTTTGTTTCGTAATACCAATGCGTTCGCAGAAGTCTTTAATTGATTGCGGCGTAAAACCCGCACGGCGCAAACCCGCAATCGTTGGCATTCGTGGATCATCCCAACCAGAAACGTGTTTTTCCGTGACCAATTGATTCAATTTGCGTTTGCTCACAATCGTGTATTCAAGTTGCAAGCGGGCGAATTCAATTTGTTGCGGATGACAAGGCACATCGAGTTGGTCTAAAACCCAATCATAAAGCGGACGGTGATCAGCAAATTCTAAGGTACAAAGTGAATGAGTGATATTTTCCAGCGCGTCGGAAATGCAATGCGTGTAATCGTACATCGGGTAAATGCACCACGCATCGCCCGTGCTGTGATGATGAACGCGACGAATACGATAAATTGTCGGATCGCGCATATTCATATTTGGCGAAGCCATATCGATTTTCGCTCGCAACACATATTGTCCATCAGCAAATTCGCCCGCCCGCATTCGAGCAAACAAGTCTAAATTTTCTTCGATGCTGCGATTACGGTCAGGACTTTCTTTGCCTGCTTGTGTCAATGTGCCACGATACGCACGAATTTCATCAGCCGATAAACTGTCCACATACGCTAAATTTTTCTTAATCAATTCCACGGCATATTGATAAAGTTGCTCAAAATAATCTGACGCATGATGCAATTCTGTCCATTTAAAACCTAGCCAAGCCACATCACGTTTAATGGAATCCATGTATTCGACGCTTTCTTTTTCAGGATTCGTATCGTCGAAACGCAAATTACAAGTGCCGTTATTTTCTAACGCTGTGCCAAAGTTCAAACAAATCGATTTTGCATGACCAATGTGCAAATAGCCATTTGGTTCGGGTGGAAAACGGGTGGTAACTTTGCCATTATTTTTATTTGCGGCTAAATCACTCGCCACAATTTGACGAATAAAATTCGTGGGTAAAACAGTTTCAGGAGTTTGCATAATGTTTGAATTCGAAATAAAAAAGTTGAATCATGGTAAAGGAATCTTAAAAAGCTAACAAGGCAGAAAGCGTGCCATCTTCAGAATAGATCTCCTTGAAATTTTATAAAAAGAAAAATTTTCGGTATCGCTATTTTTTCATGCAAACCAGTTAGAATAGTCGCAATGTTAATTTTTCCACTTGAGGACTTTTTATGAATACCCAGAAATTGATTACCGCATACAGTGATTTCATGCACCATTTGCATGAAACGATGGAAGACACTCTCAACTCTTTTACCGATGCGTTTGAAACGTCAAAAGAAAAAATCGGGGCAGATCATCAGTTAAGCGATCAAGAACTCGAACACGTTTCAAGTCAAGTTCATCGAGATGTACACCACGCTGCACAAAACTTGCCTGCTCACGACAACGATTCACTGACCGAATGGTTAAAATTTGATATTGAATTGATTGAAAATTTAACGTGGGACGCTTTTTTAAGTGTTGCGGATAAAACGCGCGTTGAATTGGCTGAAATTGAACAACATGCCATCACGCACAAATACAACAGCGGTGATATTACGATTGCGGGAACATTTGAATGTGAGGATTGTAAAAAACACATCGCATTTAAAACGACAAGCCGTATTCCCGAATGTCCAACATGCCACAACCATTCATTTGTTCGCGTTTAAAAATTATTTTGAGATGCAATTATGATAAACAGTGGATTATTAGAAATTTTGCTTTTAGCTCAACACAAAGCTGACGTAAAACTCGGCTGGCATAGCAAACGTGTTGCTTGTTATGCTCGTGAATTAGCAAAAGAATTAGGGCAATCAGCCGATTTCCAAAAACGTATTTTTTTAAGTGGCTTGGTTCACGACATTGGTTTTTTAAAACTCGATGTTGATTTCAGTCAAATTTCGCGCGATATGACGTTGCACACTGATGCGGATTTAATTCACCGCCACGTCACTGAAGGCGTGCATTTGCTTTCAAAAATTATTGCTGACCCCGAAGTATTAGATGTTGTAAAACATCATCATGAAAAGTTCAACGGCGAAGGTTATCCTGACGGTTTGAAAGGTGATGAAATTTCGCTTGCCGCTCGAATTTTAGCGGTTGCCGATTTATATGATGCCATGATGATTGGTGAAATGTTCGGAGAAGAACGCTCCATTCCCGAAGATATTACTCATCATTTAACCGCTGAATCGAGCGGCACAGAACTTGACCCTGCATTGGTCACTGTCTTTTTAGGGATTTTGCAACGTAACCCAGTATTTTATTTGCCTATAAAAAACAATGAATTAAATCTGTATAAACTCGTTTATTTGGTACCAGGTAAATTAGAATCAGGCGATTTGTGTGACCAATATGGCGCAATTTTGGTCAAGCAAGGTGCAGAACTTACGCAACACAAACTCGATAGCATTCGTTCAACTTATCCTGGACAAAAAATTATTTATGCGCCAGCAGAATCTCAATCTTAAAAATCAAAAAAGGAAAAACTCATGTCAGAATTTACAAATGTTTCAGTTGTTAAAAAAGCCAACGTCTATTTCGATGGCAATGTAATTAGTCGCACGGTGAAATTTGCCGACGGTTCAACCAAAACGTTAGGTTTTATGCAAGCAGGCGAATATATTTTTAACGTTGGTGTACCTGAAATTATGGAAATTCAAAGCGGCGAATTAGACGTTTTGTTACCAAATGAAGATTGGAAACCTGTAAAAGGCGGTGAAGCGTTCAACGTGCCTGAAAATTCACAGTTTAAAATGCGCGTTCACACGCCAACCGATTACATTTGCTCCTTCGTTTAATTTTCAATCCTCTCACTTCAATTCGATTTTTAGGAAAAAACTTTGATTTCTACCGCAAATATCACCATGCAATTTGGCGCAAAGCCATTATTTGAAAACATTTCTGTTAAATTTGGCGACGGTAATCGCTACGGTTTAATTGGCGCAAACGGCTGTGGCAAATCCACATTTATGAAAATTCTCAGCGGCGATTTAGAGCCAACGGCGGGAAATGTCAGCATTACGCCGAATGAGCGTTTGGGAAATTTGCGCCAAGACCAATTTGCCTTTGAAGATTATCGCGTTATCGATGTTGTGCTGATGGGACACAAAGAAATGTGGGCGGCAATGTCTGAACGCGATGCCATTTACGCGAATTTAGAAGCCACCGAAGACGACTATATGCACGCCGCTGAACTCGAAACTGTGTTTGCTGAATATAACGGCTACACCGCTGAATCTCGCGCTGGAGAATTATTGCTCGGTTTAGATATTCCCGTTGAGCAACATTTTGGCTTGATGAGCGCGGTTGCACCAGGTTGGAAATTACGCGTTTTGCTTGCACAAGCGTTGTTTGCAAATCCTGACATCATGTTGCTCGACGAACCGACGAACAACTTGGACATCAACACCATTCGTTGGTTAGAAGACATTTTGAACGACCGTAACTGCACAATGGTGATTATTTCGCATGATCGTCACTTTTTAAACAGCGTTTGCACGCACATTGCCGATATGGATTACGGTGAATTGCGTGTTTATCCTGGTAATTATGACGACTACATGATTGCCTCAACGCAAGTTCGTGAGCAATTACTCGCCAGCAACGCGAAAAAGAAAACGCAAATTGCAGAATTGCAAACGTTCGTAAGTCGTTTTTCTGCGAATGCGTCGAAAGCAAAACAAGCAACTTCTCGCGCAAAACAATTAGAAAAAATTAAACTCGATGAAGTCAAACCTTCAAGTCGTGTGAATCCGTTTATTCGTTTTGATCAAACGAAAAAATTGCATCGTTTAGCATTGGAAGTTGAAAATTTGAGCAAAGGCTACGGCGCAGAACCGCTGTTTAAAAATCTGAATTTAATGATTGCGGCTGGTGATAGAGTGGCGGTGATTGGCGCAAACGGGATAGGTAAATCAACATTGCTCAAAACATTGGTCGGTGAATTAACCCCAGATTCGGGCGAAGTGAAATGGTCGGAAAACTCTGAAATTGGCTATTTTGCCCAAGATCACGCCGACGATTTTGCCGAAGATGCAACGCTATTTGATTGGATGAGCCAATGGAAAAAAGAAAGTGATGATGAGCAAACCATTCGTGCGACATTAGGACGATTATTATTTTCACAAGACGAAATCAAAAAATCAGTGAAAGTGGTTTCGGGTGGTGAACAAGGACGTTTGTTATTTGGGAAGTTGATGTTGCAAAAAGCCAATATCATGGTGATGGATGAGCCAACTAATCATTTAGACATGGAATCAATTGAATCGCTAAATACAGCCCTTGAACAATATCCTGGTACGTTGATTTTCGTCAGTCATGACCGCGAGTTTGTATCCTCCTTAGCAACGCGCGTGATTGAAATCAAAGCCGACAAAATTATCGACTTTAATGGAACTTACGAAGAGTATTTGGAAAGCCAAGGCTAGAAATTGACAATAAAAAGCCCCGTAAAATCGGGGCTTTTTTTTTGTTACACAATCTCTGAAATAAAAACATTGTCACGTTCTGCCTCTGTCGAATAAGGAAAAATAGCCAACAAAGGTATCTCCAATCGTTCTTTTAAACTCTCAATCGTCAAATCTACACAATCAAACTTTGTATCATTGCAAACGGCTAGCCAACCCACGCAATTCAAACCTGCATTTTTAATCGCCTCCGCCGTTAGCAGTGCGTGATTGATGCAACCTAATCGAATCCCAACAACCAAAATAATCGGTAAATTTAATTTTTTCGCTAAATTTGCAATCGTTTCCGTTTCATTGAGTGGTGCGTACCATCCCCCTGCCCCTTCGACAATGACGACATCTGCCAAATTTTGCAACGTTTGAAAATTTGCCAAAATTATGTCGAAGTTTGCGGGATTTTCTTTACCCGCCAAATGTGGCGAAATCGATAATTCGTAAGCAAATGGATTGATGATTTTGTAATCAACAACAAACGAGCCGTTTTCTTGAATTGCCAGTGCATCGTCATTTTTCCATTCACCGCAGTTTTTTTCACAACCCGACGCAACAGGTTTCATGCCTAATACAGACAAATTTTGCTGTTTAAAATGAGTCATCAATGCCAACGTTGCCCACGTTTTGCCGACATTCGTGTCTGTACCTGTAACAAAATAAGCACGTTTCATGAAGTTAAAAATCCTGTTGCTGAAATAACTTTTAACTCAAATTTTGCTTTTGCCACAAAATTAAAAAATTCGCCATCGACAATGAATTGCTCCGTTAATTCTGCCACGTTTAATGCCGAATCAATGTCGCACGATTTCACAATCACCAATTCGTCAGCTTTTAATTTTTTAGCCAGCCACGCCGCTAAACTGTCAGATGTGACATTCCACGAAGGTTTAATTTCAGCTGCATTCAATTCAGCTAAATCTGGCGACCAAATCGCTAGCGGATGATTTTCCAATTCTGAAATTTTTGAAGCCAGCGCAAACTCGGGTTGCAAGTTTTGACACAAAATCGCGGTTTGTTGCATTCCTAAAATTGCCATTTCGTGTGCGGCGACATCGTCAAAATGCCATTTTTTTTGTGCGTTGCGAACCGTATCGGCAAAAACACCGCCGCCACAAACAACGACGGTGTTTTTATTTTGTGTGGCAATATATTTTAAACAGGCAAACAGTTTGCCCGATTCGAGCAAACTGCCACCTAATTTTACGACTCGCATTTAGAGCGAATTCACCGCGTTCAATTCGGAAAAGGCTTGTTCAATTCGCGCCACCATGCTGACTTGTGACGCGCGTAACCAAACGCGGGGGTCGTAGTATTTTTTGTTTGGTTTATCCTCGCCGTCAGGATTGCCGATTTGCCCTTGCAAGTAGCCTTTGTTTGTTTCGTAATACGCTTTCACACCCGCCCATGTCGCCCATTGCGTATCGGTATCGATGTTCATTTTGATTACGCCGTAACTGATTGCTTCGGCAATTTCCGCCGCAGACGAACCCGAACCACCGTGGAATACAAAATCTAAGGCATTGTGTGGCAAACCAAATTTTTCAGAAACGTGCGTTTGTGAATCACGCAAAATCGTCGGTGTGAGTTTCACATTCCCAGGTTTATAAACGCCGTGAACATTGCCAAATGACGCGGCAATCGTGAAACGAGGACTGATTTTAATCAGTTGTTCGTACGCATACGCGACATCTTCAGGTTGTGTATAAAGCGCGTCTTGATGCAAATGGCTGTTATCAACGCCATCTTCTTCACCGCCTGTGCAACCGAGTTCGATTTCAAGGGTCATGCCGATTTTGCTCATGCGCTCTAAATAACGCGCTGAAATTTCGATGTTTTCATGCAACGATTCTTCTGACAAATCGAGCATGTGCGAACTGAAAAGCGGTTTGCCTGTTTTTGCAAAATGCTCTTCACCTGCATCAAGCAAACCGTCAATCCACGGCAATAATTTTTTTGCGGCATGGTCAGTGTGCAAAATCACAGGCACGCCGTAATGTTTTGCCACAGCGTGAACATGTTGTGCGCCTGAAATTGCACCTAAAATTTGTGCGCCCTGCCCTTCTAATTTCAGCCCTTTGCCTGCGACAAATTGTGCGCCACCGTTTGAAAATTGCACGATGACAGCTGATTGTGATTTTGCCGCCGCTTCTAATACTGCGTTAATTGAATCGCTATTGACGACATTCACCGCAGGTAATGCCATTTTGTGTTCTTTACAAAATGCGAAAATTTTTTGTACATCGTCGCCCGTTACAACGCCAGCACTCACGATTTCTGATAATTTTTGAGCCATTTGAATCTCCTAAAAAATGAAAAAAGTACGTTTCGCGCATTCTACTACAAGCGGCAAAATAAAATTTTGCCAAAATCCTTGAAAGTTAAAAATTCATCCCCCACTTTGGAATCATCGTTATTTTTAAACATTAACAGGAAAAAATTCTACATGAGTAACGCAGAAGAAAATTTGGCAACGCCAGAAGCAGAAGAAATTGATTTACACGCCACGCACACCGAAGTTGGCGAACACGAATACACGCTTGACGAATTAAAAGCCGAACTTGCTGAAACCAAAAAGGTCGCCGAAGAAGCAAATGACAAAATGTTACGCACGCTTGCTGAAATGGAAAATTTAAAACGTCGCACAACCAAAGACATTGACGATGCGCGTAAATATGCCGTTTCAGGTTTCGCAAAAGAATTATTGCCTGTTTTAGACAGCTTATTCATGGGGTTGCAACTCGCCACAGGCGACAGTGACGAAGTTAAAAAATTCCGCGAAGGCGCAGAACTTACAATTAAACAATTTGAAGCGGCATTTGAAAAAAATAATGTTGTCACGATTGACCCACTCGGTTTGCCTTTAAATCCTGAACAACATAACGCTGTCAGCATGATGTTTGTCGAAGGTGCAGAACCTAACACCATCGTCAATGTATTCCAAAAAGGTTATATGTTGAACGGGAGATTACTACGCCCTGCAATGGTTGTTGTTGCAAAAGCTGCTGAATAAGCCCTTGAAATCACAAAAAACTACCCTACATTTGTAACATCTTTTTAAAAAATTATTTTGGAGTAAAAACCTCATGGCAAAAATTATCGGTATCGATTTAGGTACAACCAATTCATGTGTGGCTGTTTTAGAAAATGGCGCAGTTAAAGTAATTGAAAACAGCGAAGGCGCGAGAACAACCCCGTCAATTATCGCGTTCAGCAGTGACGACGAAGTGTTGGTAGGTCAATCAGCAAAACGTCAAGCTGTTACAAACCCTAAAAATACATTATTTGCGATTAAACGTTTAATTGGTCGTAAATTCAAAGAAGAAGCCGTACAAAAAGACATCAAAATGGTGCCTTATTCAATCGTTGAAGCGAATAATGGAGACGCTTGGGTGGATGTTCATGGCAAAAAAATGGCGGCTCCTGAAATTTCAGCTCGCGTTTTGATGAAAATGAAAAAAGATGCTGAAGCGTATTTAGGTGAAGAAGTCACGCAAGCGGTTATCACCGTTCCTGCGTATTTCAACGACTCACAACGCCAAGCAACAAAAGATGCAGGACGTATCGCAGGTTTAGAGGTTTTGCGTATCATCAACGAGCCAACGGCGGCAGCGTTAGCGTTCGGCATGGACAAACCAAAAGGCGACACCAAAATCGCGGTTTATGATTTAGGTGGTGGTACATTCGATATTTCAATTATCGAAATCGCAGAAATCGACGGCGAACACCAATTTGAAGTTTTGGCGACAAACGGTGACACTTTCTTAGGTGGTGAAGATTTCGATTCGCGCGTCATTGAATTTTTAGCAGAAGAATTCAAAAAAGACACAGGCGTTGACGTTCACAACGACCCATTAGCATTGCAACGTTTAAAAGAAGCGGCTGAAAAAGCAAAAATCGAATTATCGTCTAGCCAACAAACTGACGTGAATTTGCCTTACATCACCGCTGATGCAACAGGGCCAAAACATTTAAACGTAAAATTAACTCGCGCAAAATTAGAATCGCTAGTTGAAGAATTGATTTTACGCACCAAAGCACCTTGCGAAATGGCGTTAAAAGACGCAGGCGTTTCGGCTGCTGAAATTAACGATGTCATTTTGGTTGGCGGTCAAACCCGTATGCCAAAAGTGCAAGAAATGGTAAAAAATATTTTTGGCAAAGAACCACGCAAAGACGTAAATCCTGACGAAGCCGTTGCGTTAGGTGCAGCGATTCAAGCGGGCGTTTTGGGTGGCGACGTAAAAGACGTTTTATTACTTGACGTAATTCCATTGTCACTCGGTATCGAAACAATGGGCGGGATTTTGACCAAATTGATTGAGAAAAACACCACGATTCCAACGCAAAAATCGCAAGTTTTCTCAACGGCTGATGATAATCAAACGGCAGTAACGATTCATGTGTTGCAAGGTGAACGTGAAAAAGCGAATGCGAATAAATCACTCGGTCGCTTTGATTTAAGTGATATTCCACCAGCTCCACGCGGTGTGCCACAAATCGAAGTTTCTTTCGACATCGACGCAAACGGTATTTTGAACGTGTCAGCAAAAGACAAAGCGACAGGTAAAAAACAATCGATTGTGATTAAAGCATCAAGTGGTTTGTCGGATGAAGAAGTTGAACGCATGGTAAAAGATGCCGAAGCACATGCTGAAGAAGACAAAAAATTGGTGGAATTAGTTCAGGCGAGAAATCACGCAGATGGTTTGGTTCATGCGACCGAAAAATCGTTAAAAGATTTAGGCGAAAAAGTTCATGCTGACGAAAAAGTAGACATTGAAAAAGCTATTGAAGCCGTCAAAGAGGCATTGAAAGGCGATGATAAAGCGACAATCGAAGCAAAATCTGAAGCATTAAGCGAAGTGTTTGGCAAATTAGCTGAACGTGCTTATGCTCAAGAAGGTGGCGAAGAAGCGGGGCATGCACACGCTGAAAGTGCAAAACCTGCGGATGATGGCGTGATTGATGCGGATTTTGAAGAGGTGAAAAAGTAAGATTCGTAAATTTTTCCACGCTTTATTTTTGCTAAAAATAAGGCGTGGAAATTTCAAATTGAACAAACAGGTATTGAGAGCATTTAATTTTTAACCTGTCATAAAGAAATGTTTTTAAATGAATACGACATTACAAGCCCTTTATAACACTGATTTTAATTCATGGATTCAACAACATATTTTTCTATTAAAAGCAGGTCGAGTAAATGAAATCGACAATACGCACCTAATAGAGGAACTAGAAGACATGGGAAAAAGTGATACACGCGAATTAAAAAGTCGATTAACAACATTAATTGCCCATTTACTAAAATGGCAATTTCAAAGCGACCAGCGCAGCAATAGTTGGAAATCTTCAATTATTGAACAACGAACCCAACTCTCTTTTTTATTAGATGATTCGCCAAGTTTGAAACGAACGGTTGATGATTCTGCGAATAAAATTTATAGCAAAGCACGAGAATGGGCTATCGAAGAAACGGGATTGAAATCCGCCGTATTTCCAACAAATTGTCCATATTCGGTAGAGCAATTGTTTGATAAGGATTTTTATCCGCAAAACTAAAAATCTTTCGTACTCCTCGAAAACAAAAAGCCCCGTTTGAACTTTTCAAATGGGGCTTTTTCTTCGTGAAAATTGAGAAAAATTTCAGAATTCTTTAATGCTGTCGAAAAACAATGTGAAGCGTGATTTTGAAAAGTGCGTTATCGATTTGTTCTAAACAAAACCCAAAGGTGAATAAAATGGTTGGAATACTCCCCGCAATCCCATCGATTGCACAAGTTCTTCAGTCTATCAATCAACCACAAGTGCCAAACATTCAGATTGGTTCGGCAGATGTTGACGCAAATTCAGCCGCTGCAGCCGTTTCTATTCCATCAGCAGGTAGCGTTGGTGGTGGCACAAGTGGTTCGATTGATACGACGGCGTAACTCATTGTTAAAAAAGTTAAAAGCCACGATTGCAATGCGGTTCGTGGCTTTTTTTTGCGAAACGTTTTAATTCAAAGGTAAATCTTCATAAATACCACTTAATTTACGTTTAAATTCATTGGTAATTAAACTTGCATCTTGGCGACTTTTTACGACGCGCGGCGTGATTAACACGACGAGTTCGATTTTATTACCTTCTTTTGTTTTATTGCCAAATAAAGGTCCTAAAACGGGAATTTCGTGCAAAACGGGAATACCGCCTGCGCCATCGGTATTTTTATCTTTAATCAAACCACCCAAAACAATGGATTCACCACTTTGAATCACGATTGAGCTTTCAATTTCGCGTGTTGAAATGCGTGGATTAACTTCACCGTTTTTAATGCTATCCGCAACATCTTCAACACTTTGAGTAACATCCATCGTTACCAAACCATTTGCATTAACACGCGGTTTAATTTTCAGTTTCACCCCCGTTTTGCGTTGCTGATTTTGCGTCAATGGCGTAGTGCTATTTCCAACACCATTCGTGACACCAGCAACCCCAAACGTGCCTGTTGATAACGAAATCTCTTCCCCAACTTGAATGCTCGCTTCTTGATTATTCAAAACCATGAGCGACGGTGATGAAATGACATTCACATTATTATTGCTTGCTTGAGCGTTTAAAATCGCGCCAATATCACTCGAATTACTCAAAAAGGAATAACCAAAGCCCCCTTTTGCAGCTTCAACAGCCGCATTGGCAATTGTTTCCGTTGAAAGTGTACCCAACGCATTGCTATTGAGAGAATTTGAACCACCGTTGCTGTGATTAAAATACCATTGCAATCCGTATTTTAAAGAATCCGTCAGAGTCACTTCGACAATTGTTGCATCAACTAAAACCTGCAACGGCATTACGTCTAATTGTGAAATCACTGGGCGAATAATTTCATATTCTTGCGCTGTCGCCACGATAATGACTGAATTATTCGCTTCATCGGCAATAATTCGCACATCGCCTACATTAGAAACCTTTGCATCGCCCGTATTTCCTGTGGTGTTTGGGTGTTGTTGATTTTGATTTGTTGTAGCCGTTGTCGGTTTATTATTTAACTTGTCGTTTGTTTTATTGGTCGTTTCGCCTGCCTTTCTACCGCCTGCTAATCGAGGCGAACGATTACGATTTTGTGAATTACTGCCGTTGCCAAAAATATCATTTAAGGTATCAGCTAATTCAAGCGCATCAACATGTTGGACTTTATATACATTTACACCACCGCCTGTTGTCGAGTTGGCTTTGTCTAAACGTGTTACCCATTGTTCAATATCGCGCAAATAACGCGCTTGATGCGTAATCGCTAACACGGCATTCAAACGTTCAATCGGAATAAAACGGAAAAATTGTTCTTCATCATTTTTGGCTTTTTTCAAAAAAACTTCGTTGAGTTCTTTAATCAATGTTTCCGCATCAACGTGAGCAAGTGGAAAAAGCGCAAATGACCGACCTTTTAAAATATCCACGTCGAAGGTATTTACCATATCCATGATTCGTGCAAGTTCATCTGCCGCCCCTGAAACGACCAGTAAATTACGTTTCCCGTCAACGGTCAGCAATGTTTTATCTTGCAACAACGGTTTGATTAACTCAGCCACATTGTCTGCGGCAACATTTTTAACAGGAATCACGCGCATTTGATAACCCGCTTTGCCACCACGATTACCACTAAAATTCGCGCTATATAACGCTTCATTTAATGGTTCAATGTGATAAATATCGCCATCTTTCACGAGTGCTGCATTATTCATACTCAATACCATTTCAAGCGTCGGCAATAATTCTTCTTTACTCAACGCATGGGTGGTTTGCAACGTCACTTTTCCTGCCACTTTTGGGCTAAGAACATAGTTTTGTCCCAAAATATCACTCAAAACAACTTTAGCCACTTCGCCCAAATCGGCTTCGTCAAAATTCAAACTAAATTCGCCTTTACCACGCGGCCTGGCATTTTGCATGGCTTGTTCATGTGCAGCAGGTACGGCGTAATCCGAACTGGGATACAACTCACTTTTCGGCTTTTGTGCTTCATTTCCCGTCGGTTTATTTTGCAATTGCGGTATCGTTTCGCTTGGCATTAGCAAGTGTGACGTAATCGGCAATTTCGGACGTTGCGGATTGAGCAATTCGCAACCTGATAAGGTCGCTAAACTTAAAATTGCAGCAGTTAATGCAAGTGTATTTTGAGTGGAATTCATTGTATTTTTCTGTCTTTAGGTTCAACTAAATGGTTTTATTGCTGCGCGGCTGTCTCTGTTTCATCGACAGGTTGCTCAGGCAGCTGCACAGTTTCTGGCGTTTGCAAAACGGGTGCAGGCATTCCTTGCGCTGGAACGGCGAGTTGAGCAACTTCTGGACGCGGGGGCTGACGCTGATTTGCGCTAGCAACAGGAACAGCAGGCGTTGGAGGTAAATTTTTAGGTTTGGCTTTTCGCAACGACAAATTTTTCGTTTCACCTGTTTGCGTGAAGGTGACTTTATCGGGATAAATTTCAGTTAATTTCCAGCCATCAAGTGCATCACCTAATTTAAGTTTGCGGTAATTGTCTTTTTCGACTTTGCCATTGATGCGGCTAAAAAATGCCGTTACGCCTTTGGGCGTTGAAAAAACACCTGTCAAATTCCACACAAACGCTTCATTCCTTTTAACTTCAGCAACAGGTGCGTTTTCCGCTTCAGGCTCTGCGACAGGTTTGCGACCTTTGATAAACAATGGACGCTCCACTAAATCGCTGTATTCCTCTTCGCTTTTCGCTTCTAAATCCAAACTTGGCAATTCTTCGTCTTGTGTTTCAACGGTTTTTACTTCGGATTGCACAGCATCAGTTGTTTCATTGCCTGCAAACCACTCGCCCGCTAAAACAAAAACGAGTAGCGCGTTTAAAACAATCAATGCAAAAAGTGTTGGTCGATTCATGCCGCAGGTTTTTTCATAAAACTAACCGCTTGAAAATTCACGCTTAGTTCATTGCTCGGGTCGATTTGATGCGTGACTTTATTTCGCACACCGCGCATCGGACGAATATCGATTTGTTCAATCACAACAAGCGGGGCGGACGTTTCAATTTTATGCAAAACGGCGCGTAAAACTTCGCTATTTCCCGTCATGCGAACGTTAATGGGGATGCGTTGAAAATTATTTTTTGTCACAACAGGCAAACCTTGCGTACTGCTAAGCTGTCCACCAGCATCGTTAATCGCTTGCTTAATCATTTCCTGCAACTCAGCAGACGCTAACGCAGTCGTATTTTGAGTGCTTAAATAATTTTGCTCGGCAATTTGCGATTTCAGATTTTCCATTTCATCAATCACGCTTTGTTTGCGCGACAAAATACGCTCGTATTGTTCAAAACGAAAACCTAGCGCATTTTTTTCTTCATTCAACGCAAGTCCTTGATTTACCAACGGCATAATAATTACAAAACTAATAAATCCAATCACACCAAGCAATAAACCGACCGCTAAAAAGC
This sequence comes from Methylococcales bacterium, assembly GCA_028713145.1. Taxonomy (GTDB): domain Bacteria; phylum Pseudomonadota; class Gammaproteobacteria; order Methylococcales; family Methylomonadaceae; genus UBA10906. The sequence goes on along the minus strand of JAQTOT010000001.1, from coordinate 12,090 downwards.
GATCATTTTGGTTGTTCTTCTGGAGTACCATTTTCAGTCACCACTTCTTCAGTTGTTACGTCTTCAACTGTCGTTTCAACAGGCGAATCGTCGCTAACCTCTTTACTAGATTCACTTGTTGACTCCGCAGTTGTGTCGGTTATCGCGTCACTGTTTTCAGGATTATCTGGTTTGGTTATTTCAGCTGTAATTTGAAAACGCTCCAAGCCGCTTGCTTTGTCTTGCGTCACAGGCGAGGCAAAACTGACTTTGGCAAAATAATCTGACGCTTCCAAGTCTGCTAGCAAATTAGATGCCGCTTGTGATTCGCCTTGTAATTGCACTTGCCCATCGCTGTATTGCAAATAGGAAAGCCAGCTATCATCTTGCATTAACGCGCTGATTTCATTGAGTATTACGACAACAGATGGTGCGGCGGTTTTTTCGTTAATCAGTAATTGCGTTTCTTCGCGCAACGAATCCATTTCTGCTTGTAGGTTTTTGACAGCTTTGACTTCTTTGTCGATTTTTGAAATTTTGTTTTGCAGCTCTTCAACAGCTTGATATTCGAGCCATACAGGCAAAATTAAACTTGAAAGACTTAGCAAAATCAGTAGCGTCAATAATCCGCCAATTATCCAGCGCGAGGTATTTTTGACTTTGGGCTGTAAATGAGAAGGAAGGAGGTTGTAAGCAGAATGCAGATTTTGCAAATCATTTGAGGAATTTTCGACATCAACAACAGACGGCGTAATGCCTAACAATTGGCAATCGCTATAAAGATTTTCAAGAATTTTTTTCGGAGTGAGAAGCAGTTGAACAACAATTTGCGCGGCTTCGGTATCGATGCGTTCAATGCGCGTCGCAAAATACACTTGTTCGGCTTTAAACGGACTGTAACGGTCAAGTTCATAACTGACCACTTGCGCCACATTCGCTTGCGCGGCAAGCGGCAAATTGACCGTTTTTGAAAGCGCGTCTGCATTCGATAAGCGCAACACAAAAATGGCATTTTTAAATCGTTCGTCAGCAAGCAAATTTTTTACAGCCGCCGCTTTTGAAATATCTCGCGCAACGGTAGCTAAATGTTTTTGCTCTCCGTTGATTTCATAGCGGAGTTCGAATTGCTCGCCATTTGAACGCACAATAATTGCCGCTTGCGGCGAGTGAAAAAATTGGCGAATTTTAGTTGGCACCAAAAACGTCAATTCACGCGCCCACCAGCGCAAAAACGGTTTGATTTCGAGGGTAACGTTTTTATTGAGATTCAAAACACTCACCTAAAAAATCAACAGTTATTGTGCGGCGGTTGCAGGCAGATTGATTTCAACATCAGCGTCATCTTCGAGCGTGTTAATTAGCGAGTTGAATTCGCTGTCCCCAACCGCTTTTGAGATGTTCTTCTTTGCCAATTCTATTTTTTTCTTGTCATCTTCAGTCATAGTGCCTTCTTGCACTTTGGTTAAACTGACAACAACTTGTTCATGCGAAGCTAAACCGACGGTGAAAATACTCGGTTTATCACTCACAGGTTTTGCCGCTTTAAAAATCGCTTCATTTAAAAAGACATTAAAATCTTTTTTCATGCGTGTTAAACCGACTTCTTTTTTCACAGGCAATTTGTAATCAGCCGCAACTTTTGTCAACGTTTCACCTGCGAGTAACTTTGTTTTAATTTCTTTCGCTGTTTCAATCGCTTTTTGCTGCGCTTGTTCGAGTTGCACCGCTTTCACAATTTCAGGTTTGACTTGTTCAAGTGGTTTATTTTCTGCCGCTTTGTGTTCAAGCATTCGTAAAACAACTAAATGGTCATTGCTCACTTCAATTGGCGTGCTGTTCGTACCATTTAAAACTTCATCGCTAAACGCTGCATTGCGAATTTTTTCTTCGGCAGCAATGCCTTCGCCTTGCATTTTAGTGAAAAGACCTGTTTTTTTAATCGTTAAATTAAGTTGCGACGCGCTAGCTTGCAGATTGTCCGAATTTTGATAAGCCGATTCGGTCAACACTTCGCCTTGTTGATAAAACAAATTTTCAGCTTGCGATTTTTGATATGCCTTTGTGACTTCGGCTTTTACACTTTCAAACGGTTTGATTTGTTCAGGCGTTAATTCGATTACTTTAATTAAGTGATAACCAAATTGTGATTTGACAGGTGCAGAAATTTCACCTTGTTTTAACGCGATGGCGGCGTTATCGAAATCTTTTTCCATTACGCCCGCGCTAAATAAACCTAAATCGCCGCCGTCTTTGCCTGTGACTTTGTCGTCAGACAATTCTTTTGCAAGTGTTGCAAAATCTTTGCTCGCTAAATCGGCTTTAGTTTTAGTCGCTTTTTCTAACGCTGTTTTCTCGTCTTGTTTGTCATTGATTTCAAACAAAATGTGAGCAACTCTGCGACGTTCAGGTGTTGAGTATTGCGCTTTTTGCTCTTCATAAAAGGCTTTGACTTTTTCGTCAGTGACTTCAACTGTTTTCGCTAAATCTTCAAGCGTCAATTCGATATATTCCACGGACATTTGTTCTGGAACTTGGAATTGCGTTTGATGTGCGTCGTAATATGTTTTGATAGCATCATCGCTTGGTGTTTGCGTTGAAGCTGCAACAGGAACGGTAACGTATTCAACATCACGTTGTTGATTTTGGATTTTAAATACACGCTCTAAATCGTAGGGCGTGGCAAAACTACTTTCTAAAACGCTTTTTTGGAATTGTTCCATGACTAGCGCATTTTTAATTTGGCTGACAAATTCAGGCGAAGACATGCGTTGCGACGAGAGCATCGATTTATATTTGGCTTCATCGAATTTTCCATCAGTTTGGAAATAAGGCAGCGTATGAATAAAATCACGAATTGCATCGTCACTGATGGTTAAACCTTTGTGATGAACGTATTGTAATAACACTTCGTCTTTGATGAGTTTGCTTAGAGCTTGTGATTTCATTGAGGCTTCGTCGATGGCTAAACCACCTAAACTTTGGCGGTACTTTTCGACAGCTTTGGTGACATCGTGTTGATAAAAATCTTTTTTGCCAACAGAGGCAACGGGGGATTCTTGTCCATCGTTGATGTAGTTGTTAATTCCCCATAAAACAAATGGGACACAAATGACGGTTAAAATCACGCCTGCAAAAGCACCTTGGGATTTTTCTCTAATTTTTGTCAACATAAAAGGGCTACCTCAAAAAACGCATTGTTAGTAAGCAAAAAAAAACCTCGAACCCAAAGGTTCGAGGTTTTTTAGATATTGGCGAAGCGGACGGGACTCGAACCCGCGACCACCGGCGTGACAGGCCGGTATTCTAACCAACTGAACTACCACTCCAAAGTCGTGGTGGGTGCTGAGGGGTTCGAACCCCCGACCCTCGCCTTGTAAGGGCGATGCTCTACCAGCTGAGCTAAGCACCCGACTTGATAGAAACTAGTTTACAGCATCTTTTAACGATTTACCAGCTTTAAATGTTGGAGTTTTTGCTGCTTTAATCGTAATTTCCTCTCCAGACTGCGGATTACGCCCTTTGCGCTCTGCTCTTTCTTTCACAGAAAAGGTGCCAAAACCGACTAAAGCGACCGCATCGTTTGCCGATAATGCTTTTGTCACTGCCGCAATAAAGCCATCTAATGCACGTCCAGCGTCCGCTTTTGTTAATTTTGCAGATTCTGCGATTTCACTGATCAATTCCGATTTATTCATCATTCCCCCTAAGGAAGTTTTATTTTTAAATTTATAGTTAGCAAAATGCCGTATTTACTCGTTTCTAACCACTTGAAACGCGGCATATTTATAAAACGCCGCGCTAACCCTGTCAAGGAATAAAGCCGTTACAGACTTTGAATTATCTAGCCTGCACGGATTTTAATGTGCCGTTACACGCGGTGAATTTTTTTTCGACGATTCAATTTTGGGTTTATCGGTCAAATCAATTTCAATCGGTTGGCGCGGAACGGGTTGATATTGCAACGCAATTTCTAACACTTCATCAATCCAGCGTACAGGCTTAATCGTTAAATTTTGTTTAATGTTATCAGGAATTTCGACTAAATCTTTTTCGTTCTCTTTAGGAATAATCACGGTCGTAATTCCGCCACGATGCGCCGCAAGTAACTTCTCTTTTAAGCCACCAATCGCTAAAACTTCGCCACGCAATGTGATTTCCCCTGTCATCGCAACTGACGCTTTCACAGGAATTTTTGTAAGTGCTGACATAATCGCGGTACACATTCCAATTCCCGCGCTCGGGCCATCTTTTGGCGTAGCACCTTCTGGAACGTGAATGTGAATATCTTTGTTTTGGAAGGCTTCATCTTCAATACCGAAAACTTCAGCGCGACTACGAACCACCGTCATCGCTGCGGCAATCGATTCTTTCATCACGTCACCTAACTTCCCTGTCGTTGAGTATTTCCCTTTTCCGTTGATGACCGCCGTTTCAATCGTGAGCAATTCACCGCCGACCGAAGTCCAAGCCAAGCCAGTCACACAACCAATTTGGTCTTTTTCTTCTGCTAAACCGTAACTGTAACGACGCACACCTAAATAATCGCTCAAATTTTTCGTCGTGATTTTGACTTTGGTTTTACGCGGTTTAAGTAGTAAATCTTTCACCACTTTACGGCAAATTTTCGATACGTCACGCTCTAAATTTCGCACGCCTGCTTCGCGCGAATAGTAACGAATCATATCGCGCACAGCGTCTTCGGCAATGTCGATTTCTTTTGCTTTCAAGCCGTTTTCTTTGATTTGTTTTGGAATCAAATAACGCATGGCAATGTTAATTTTTTCGTCTTCGGTATAACCCTCTAAACGAATCACTTCCATTCTGTCGAGTAACGCGGGCGGAATATCCATACTATTTGCCGTTGCAACAAACATTACGTCTGACAAATCAACATCAACATCTAAATAATGATCAACAAAAGCGTTATTTTGCTCAGGGTCTAAAACTTCAAGCAACGCTGACGCAGGGTCGCCACGCATATCAGTAGTCATTTTATCGATTTCATCGAGTAAAAAGAGCGGATTTTTCACTTTGACTTTCGACAAATTTTGTATGATTTTCCCAGGCATCGCGCCAATATAAGTGCGACGATGTCCACGAATTTCAGCTTCATCACGCACACCACCTAACGCCATACGAACGTAAGTACGATTCGTTGCGCGTGCAATCGACTCACCAAGCGACGTTTTACCCACCCCTGGAGGACCAACCAAACACAAAATCGCGCCTTTTAATTTATCAACACGCTGTTGCACGGCGAGATATTCCAGAATACGTTCTTTGACTTTTTCTAAACCAAAATGCTCTTCATTCAAAATGGCTTCTGCTGCGGCGAGTTCTTTTTGAACTTCAGTTGTTTTATACCACGGCACATTTGTGAGCCATTCAATATAATTACGCACAACCGCCGATTCAGCAGACATTGGCGACATTTGCTTGAGTTTCTTCAACTCGTCCAATGCTTTCGTTTTTGCTTCTTCAGGCATTTGAGCTTCGTCAATTTTTTTGGTGAGCAAATCAATTTCTGTTTCAGTCTCATCCGTTTCACCTAATTCTTTGTGAATCGCTTTGATTTGTTCATTTAAATAGTATTCGCGCTGATTTTTATCCATTTGTTCTTTGACGCGAATCCGAATTTTTTTCTCGGTCTCAAACAAATCGACCTCGCCTTCCATAAACGCAAGCAGCGATTCTAAACGCTTGCCAACATCGAAAGTTTCTAAAAGCGATTGTTTATCAGCCACTTTTAAATTCATGTGTGCCGCCATCGTGTCAGCAAAACGGCTCGCATCATCAATTTCATTGAGCGCATTTATCACTTCAGGCGGAATTTTATTATTGTGTTTAACGTAACTTTCAAAAGAATTTAGCGCGGTATTTTCTAAAACCTTTTTTTCCTTTTTCGGCATTTTGTAGGTTTCATCGACCGTTTCAATTCGCGCACACAAAAAACCATTTTGCCGCTCGTAACCGCGCACAATGCAACGCTGATCGCCTTCCATTAACACTTTTACCGTGCCATCTGGAAGTTTTAACATTTGCAACATATTTGAAAGCGTACCGACTTTGTACAAATCTTCGATTTCAGGCGCATCAACGTCAGGTGTTTTTTGTGCAACAAGTAGCACTTGATTGTTGTCTTTAATCGCATTATTAAGCGCGTCGATAGATTGATCACGCCCCACAAAAAGTGGAATGACCATATTTGGATAAACCACCACGTCACGCAATGGCAGTACGGGAATGAGCGTTAATGATTCAGTCATATTGTTACCGTATTAAGAAATAGAAATAAAAAAGTGAAATAAAAAGTTAGAGAAACTATGGGGGGATTTTCGCTGAAAAACAAGACGTATTTCATTCATTAACAGATATTACACGTTCATAACGACGTGAATAAAATCACAATTCTGATTTGGCAAAAAATGAAGATTCTCCAAATCACTCATTTACACGATGACAACACAAAACAATCACGTTTTCATGTCGATTTATAGATTCTTCAAATTGGAATGTTTGAAAATTAAACATCAGCGCAACCATTTTACCTTGCGAGCAAAGCTACTTATTCGCACAACTCAAATGGCTTATGCTGAATTGACTAAACTTCAGGCTGCGTAACATCAGTTAAATACTGATTGATATGTTTTAACTGATGTTACGAAGGGCGTATTACGGCGGATTCACGCTAACTGATTCAAGCGCGTTTAGCTTTGTTTAGTTTTGAAAACTAATACGATAGATGAGGATATATTTCATATTTTTATTCTCGAAAAAAACGTGTACTATCGCTTTGCCTAAAATAAGAACAATACTCTACAAGAAGGAGAATGAAACATGGGTACAATCATTGAAATTACGATTTTTATGTTGGTTATTGCAACAGTGGCATTCCTGCCATTGGGGTATTTTATTTACAACTACATGAAAAAAGACGGCGAACCATTTGGGGATTTTGAACATCCGCAGCATGAACATTCGGTTATTGATGACTTAGCCGAAAAAGCGAAAGAAAAACTCGCACACTAAAATACGAAAAGGATAACGCTTCCCCCTGAATCGTTATCCTTTTTTGTGTCTACCAGCAATTTCTTGAGTAATAACTCGAATGCCCATCGTCACGGTAATACTCTTTGCAATTATCGTCGTCATAACCTCGCGTCCGACTTTGCCGCTCGTAAAGTTCATGTTCGCGGCGTTCAAGTTCGATTTCACGCTGCCTTAATTGCTCTTCTCGAATTTCTTGCGATGTTAATGGACGACGATAATATCTGTCATCAACAGGTTCTCTCTCTTGCGTTGCACCATAAAGTGCCGTGCCTGCAATCACACCGCCAATAATGGCTGGTGCAATCCAACTATTGCCATGCCCATGATGAGTTGAATGTCCGCGATAATTGCCATGATGTCCATATCTATCCGCATTTACGCTAAAAGGTAAAAGTAACGCAATGCTAAAAACCACTAATTTTGTTTTCATAATTTGAACCTACAAGCGAGAGTAATCGAGAGTAATAAACCGAAGTTAAGCCGTTTTTTTCATATTGATTCGAGCTTTAACAAGCGACCATGACACTGTAACGATTAACGCAAATAATGACAATTCTAAAGTGAGAAAAGTCGCAATTTTAAAATAGGCAAATTGCGGATGAACAAACCGAACTAACCAACCTGCGAGTTCTTCGGCAATGGCAGAAAAATAAGTGAGGGAACTGAGCCAAATTTTTAAACGAACAGAAAAGTCAGTCATGAGCATTAAATGCGTCAGTGTGACCGCAAGCATTCCCATCGAAAACAAATGAAAATGCAACACTTCAAGCATTCCGTCGTAACTTTTAGCAGGAATAAATTGTTCTTCGTTGCCGTTGTAATACGTTACAACCGAATCAAATGTTAAATCCATGCGGTGAAAATACATCAGCGCATTGCTCACACATTGCAAAAGCATATACGCCAAAAACATTAAAACTAGCGCATTGAGTAACAGTTTTCGTTGTTGCTCACCACTTGCAAAATAACGCATTATTTTTTGACCATCACTTGATAAATTGCCATCACTTTTCGCGTGCTATTTAACGCTGAACGAGTGCTTAACGTTGCGCCTGAAACACCATCAACACCTTTGGAAAAATCCATTTCCTCAAGCGACCGTTTTGCAAGTGATTCAAACCAGCGTGCAGGTGGCATATATTCAGGCGGTTCATGAAATGCCAAAATCGTGACGCTTTTTAATTCGCCTTCAGGCGTAAGCAAAATCATCACTGTTTCGGGTTTTGTTCGTACCGTTTCACTTTCAATTGCGGCGTAACCTAAAACTTTGCCATTTTCTTTACCGACATAAAACGTAAATAAGCCCGATTCCAACTTCGTTTTGGCAAGTTGTTGAATTTTTGCCGATTGTGCTTCATCGGGGAAAAGCGATAAATTTTCGATAGTTGCTTTGCCAAAAGCGAGTTCTAAGGCTTCCGTTTTGCTGTAAAAAATTTGGGCAAAACAAGCAGTTGTTAAACCTGTCAGCAAAACGAAAAGAGCAATTTTAGTTTTCATCATTTTTGATTCCTTTTTTGTAAGAATTACCGACCGATTGCATGATACGTTAAACCGTAGCTTTTTACGGTCGCTGGTTCATATAAATTTCGCCCATCGAAAATAACTCTGTCCAGTAATAACTCACTCATACGCCCAAAATTTGGACTTGAAAATTGCTTCCATTCGGTCACGATTGCTAACGCATTCGCGCCATTTAACGCTTCTTTTGCCGAATCACAAAAACGAATGTGCGAGTTTTCACCATACAAACGTCGCGCTTCATTCATAGCTTCGGGGTCGTAGGCTTGAATACTTGCACCTGCTTCAAGTAAAGCACTGATTAACACGCGACTTGGAGCTTCGCGCATATCATCAGTTTCAGGTTTAAACGCAAGCCCCCAAAGTGCAAATACTTTACCCGTCAATTCGCCGTTGTAATGCGCGACTATTTTTTCAAACAACCGTTGTTTTTGACGGTTATTAACATTTTCAACAGCAGTTAATAATTCTGCTTTGTAACCCATTTCGTAAGCAGTTCGTTCTAAGGCTTTCACATCTTTTGGAAAACACGAACCGCCATAACCACAACCTGCATAAATAAAACTGTTGCCAATTCGACTGTCAGAGCCAATTCCATGACGAACATGTTCAATGTCTGCACCTAAGTATTCAGCAAGATTTGCCAGCTCATTCATAAAACTGATTTTTGTTGCCAACATGGCATTGGCTGCATATTTTGTCAGTTCGGCTGAGCGCACATCCATTGAAATAATACGATCAGTACGTCGATTAAATGGCGCGTACAGAGCTTTCAATAATTCAGCTGTGCGTGGATTGTCCGTGCCAATAATGATTCGGTCAGGTTTCATAAAATCATTTAACGCTGCCCCTTCTTTTAAAAACTCAGGATTCGACACCACGTCAAATTCTAAATTGCTGCCACGCTCATTTAAAATTGCTTGAACTTTCGCTTTGACTTTGTCTGCTGTACCAACGGGAACCGTTGATTTGTCAATGATAACGCGATAATCGTCCATGTTTTCAGCAATGTTTTTTGCGACAGCTAAAACGTATTGCAAATCTGCTGAACCATCTTCATCAGGCGGTGTGCCAACAGCGATAAATTGAAATAAACCGTGAGCCACCGCCTCTTTCACGTCTGTGGTAAAACGCAACCGTTCCATTGCCTGATTTTCTTTGACCATTTCTTCTAAGCCATGTTCAAAAATCGGAATGATACCTTGTTGTAACTTGGCAATTTTGTCCGCGTCAATGTCCATGCAAACAACGTCGTTTCCTACTTCAGCCAAACACGCTGCCGTTACTAAACCAACGTAACCACTACCAAAAACGGTGATATTCATGTGTTAAAAAATCTCACAAAACAGGATTGCGTTCGTCAACAGGTTCGTCACGCAAAAAGAAAGGATAAATAAAATAACCTGCGATAAAGCCGCCTAAATGCGCCCACCAAGCCACTTTTGCCATTTGGTGCGTGAAAAAAGCGGCGGTTGTTGCATCGTGCAATTGCATAATGACCCACAAGCCCAGAAAAGCAATCGCAGGAACAGGAAATAAAATGGGAAAAATAAAGGGAATCCACAAAATAACTTTTTCAAGTGGATATAAAAAGAAATAGGCGGCTAAAACGCCAGCAATTGCCCCCGATGCACCCACAACAGGAATCACTAAATCAGGGGTAAAATACCATTGCAAAAACGTCGCAATCACACCGCAGCAAAGGTAATACAACAAAAAACGCCAACGCCCCATCAGTGATTCAATGTTGTCACCAAAAATGGCTAAAAACCACATATTTGCTAACAAATGCAGCCAATCCGCATGAAAAAACAAATTGCTAATAAAAGAAAAGCCGTAATCGTTTGGTAAACCAAAATCTTTTGCCCATTGTGGATTTGAAGAACGAATAGGCACCATGCCAAATTGATTGATGAGACGATAACTGAGGTTATCAGGAGCAAACCACATCGCCACAAAAATGACACTGCAAAGGACGATAATCGACCACGTTATTATCGGGCGATGATTACAAGGCGCGGTGTCTCGAATGGGAATCATGATTTACTCCTCAACAATTTGTAATGCGACGGAGAATTTTAGTTATAACGAACTTCTGCTTTACCTTCACCGCTAACAATTTCGCCCATCACAAACGCCGTTTCACCTAATTCAGCAAGCAAACTTAATGTTTGCGCTTCATCTTCAGGCGCAACGCAAACGACCATACCAACGCCGCAATTAAACGTAATTAACATATCCGCTTGTGACACGTTACCGTTACTTTGCAGCCAGTCAAAAATTGCAGGGAATTGCCACGCTTTCAAATTGATTTGAGCATTTAAATTTTCGGGGATAACGCGCGGTAAATTTTCTGTTAAACCACCGCCTGTAATGTGAGCGAGTGCATGAATGTCTATTTTTTTCAACAATGCTAAAAGTGATTTAACGTAAATTTTGGTCGGTGCAAGTAAAGCTTCGCCGAGCGTTTTACCGTCAAAAGGTTCGTCTAAGGTCAATTCACTGCGTTCTAAAATTTTACGAATCAACGAATAACCGTTTGAATGTGCGCCTGATGACGCTAAACCGATAAGTTTGTCACCCGCTTTCACTTTACTGCCATCGAGCATTTGTGATTTTTCTACAATCCCAACGCAAAAACCCGCTAAATCGTAATCGCCATCCGCATACATATTTGGCATTTCTGCGGTTTCACCGCCCACTAACGCTGCGCCTGCGAGTTCACAACCTTTGCCAATACCTTCAATCACGGCAGCCGCTGTATTTACGTCTAATTTTCCCGTTGCAAAATAATCCAAGAAAAATAATGGTTCTGCACCTTGGACAATAATATCGTTCACACACATTGCCACTAAATCAATGCCAACGGTGTTATGAATCCCCGAATCAATCGCTAGTTTCAGTTTTGTACCAACCCCATCCGTACCAGAAACTAAAACGGGATTTTTATATTTATCAAGCGGCAATTCAAACAAAGAACCAAAACCGCCTAAACCAGCCATTACACCTGGAATGCGTGTTTTTGCTGCAATCGGTTTGATGCGTTCAACAAGTGCGTTTCCTGCTTCAATATCAACGCCTGCGTCTTTGTAATTTAAACCGTTTTTGTTTTCTTGATTCACAATAATTTCTCTGTGTTAGTAGGTTATTTGAAATTAGGCTTTGCCGTGCAAACGAATGAGTAACGCCGCTTCGTCATAACTTAATTCGGATTGTTTCATTAAATCTTCGGCATTTGCGCCGTCACGAATTTTGCGAATATCGACGTTATAAGCACTGTTCACAAAATCCGTGCGTTCTAATTCGGTAACTTTATCAACAACGTGTGAAAGCTGTTGCTTTAATTCATGTAATTGTTCATGTGTTTTAGCGGTTGTTTCATTTACTGTAATTGCCGCTGAACATAAACCGAAAAGATCGTTTTTGTTGCTATCCACAATCGCCGCTAAATTAGCGCATTCACGTTTGCTTGCCAAAACTAAGCGACTTAGCCAAATCACAGCGAGCAAAAGAGCGATAAAAGCGACCGCTAAAATACTAAAT
>JAQTOT010000076.1 GCA_028713145.1 Methylococcales bacterium | reverse complement strand
CACAAACAAAATCAGTAATGGCAAGGTGTGCGAAAGCGAATAACGTAAGCGTTGCAACTCGGCAAGCCATACTTCTTTTGCATTCGGTTCGACTCGTCCAAAATTCGGCACACCAATAACGTCCAGTGTTTTTGCTGCAAGTTTTGCATAAAATGGCGCGGCGATTAAATTCGCGAGCAATGAAAACGTGAAGAATCCAACAAAACAAAAACTGATGAAAAACAGTGGATAAATCAGCCACGTTAGCCAATGCAACGAATCAGGAATCATTTGTGCAACGAAATGATTCAAATAAAAATATCCCAAAACCAACGCAACGCTGTACAAAACTACATTGATAAAAATCGGTATTAAAACGAATGGACGTAACGCTGGAGTTGCCAAAAGTTTAAAACCTTTGAGCAAAGAAGACACCGCGCTAATCATTTTTCAAACTCGCAATACCGTTTTGTTGTGTTGCTGGATTTAACACAACGCCTTTCTCAGTCACAATCGCATCAATTAACGTTGCAGGCGTAACATCAAAAACAGGATTCCACGCACTGACTAGTGAATTGGGTACGTCGTAACACGCAGGTAAAAGTTCACGCGCTTCACGGCATTCAATCTCAATTCCATCCCCATTTTCCAAACACCAATCAATTGTTGATGTTGGCGCGACGACCATAAATTTTACGCCGTGTTGTTTTGCCAGCGTGGCGAGCGAATAAGTACCGATTTTATTTGCGGTATCACCATTTGCGGCAATTCTGTCAGCACCAACAATAATCCAATCAATTCTCCCTGATTTCATTAGCCAAGCCGCCGCAGAATCCGCAATTAACGTAGCAGGAATGCCGTCTTGCGAAAGTTCCCAAACCGTTAAACGTGCGCCTTGCAACCATGGGCGGGTTTCGCCTGCAAAAACATTCAACGCTGGATTTTGTGCAACGGCACTACGAATAACGCCTAATGCCGTACCGTAACCACCTGTCGCTAAACTTCCTGTGTTGCAATGGGTCAAAACGCCTGTTGCACCAGCCAATAATTCTGCGCCTAAATCGCCCATTTTTTTATTTGCCGCGAAATCATCAGCGTGAATTTGCACCGCACATTTAGTTATTGCGTCAACGATAGTGTCATCTGCTTGTGTTAAAACAGCTTTCATTTTGTCTAATGCCCAAAATAAATTGACTGCTGTTGGACGAGATTGTGCGAGCGTTTCAATATCCGCTAAAACAGCTTCTTTCCAATTCGTTGAATTTGAAAAATGGGCTTGCACCGATAAAACAACACCGTAAGCGGCGGCAATACCGATTGCAGGTGCGCCACGCACGCGCATGGATTTAATCGCTTCGGCAACACCGTTTGCGTCGTTGTAACTGTCATAACGGGTGATTTCAGGCAACACGCGCTGATCTAAAACGTCTAAACTTTTGCCTGTCCAAATTAAGGCTTTTGCGGTCGAATTTGTCATGATGTTAAGTTGTTGTGAATGTAAAAATGACATTTAGTTTAATCGAAAGTGGCTAACGGTAAGTAGATTTTTACGGTTTTTTATTCGTGAGAAAAGTACCATCTGTTATGATTTAGCCCACAAAAATAAAAAGTTTTTTAAGAACGCTTTTAAGGATAACGGCATGAGAGGTTTGTTTTTACCTGCAATTAAGTTAATGAATAAACTCGGTTACACCAAAAAATTTATGGTGTTGGGCTTTATTTATCTTGTTGCAATTACCGTAATGTTTTCGAGTTTATACCGTAATTTTTCACATGTGATTGATACCACAAAACGTGAATTACAAGGTATTACGCTTATTAAACCTCTCACCCAAACAATGCAGCATATTCAGCAGCATCACAGCGTCGCAACGCTTGTTCATGACGATTTTATGCGTAGCGAGCAAGCGAAAACCGAAGAAAACCTTATCAAAAAAATTACGCTTATCGAAGAGCGATTGCCCAACGACACGTTACTTAATCGTGAAGAATCCCAACTCAATAAAGAATGGCGCGGCATTAAATCAAATTGGCATAGTTTACGAATTAAAAGTGAAAAATGGTCAAATGAACAAAATTTTGCGGGTTACATTCAATTAACTGACCAGTTACAACAATTCAAAGAAATGCTCGCGGATTATTACGGCTTAAATTTTGATGCCGATGAAGACGTGCATTATTTAACTAATGTCGTGATTAACACGCTACCTGATTTACTTGAAAGAATTGAGGAATTAAATGCAGTTTGTGCTGCAACACTCGTTACAAAAGAATTGCCCGAACATAAAAAAGAGCAAATTCTCGTTTTGCTTGCCGAACTTAATCAAAGTTTTAAAGATGTTGATTTCAATTTGGTCAAAATAGGACGTGCAAACGTTAGTTTTCAACCGCTAGTTAATGGCGTGGCAAAAGAAATTCTTAGAAGCATAGTTCAAATCACGAACGCGATAAATAACGATATTTTATCGGAAAGTTTTACACGCACACCCCAAGCATTTTTTCAGTTATCACTTCAGAATGTAGAAAAAATTTACGCTCAAAATTACGAGATGCTTTTGCCAACACTTGAATCGCTTCTCGTGCAACGTATGAAAACTGAAAAAAAATCGCTTGCTATCAGTTTGGCAAGTGCTGCTTTTTTACTGTTAATCGCACAATATTTTTTCATCGGGATTTATTACGCGATGATGGGCAACATTGAGTCACTCGCACACTCTGCACAAAAATTTGCAGACGGTAATTTATCTTCTCGTATTACGTTAGACACACAAGATGAACTCGCCATCGTGGCTCACAACTTCAATGTTATGGCGAACAGCTTTGAAAAGTTACTCGCCATTCACGATAAAAATGAAGCCAGATTAAATGCCAGTCAAGCGCAATTACGCGCGTTAGTTCAAGCCATTCCCGATTTAATTTGGCTGAAAAACAAAGATGGCGTTTATTTGTCTTGCAATACGATGTTTGAGCGATATTTAGGCAGAAAAGAAGCCGATTTGATTGGTAAAACAGATTACGATCTTGTTAATCCCGATTTAGCCGCGAAGTTCCGTGAATCCGATAAGCAAATTATGGAAACGGGAATTGCGTGTGTGATTGAAGAAAATATCGTTTTTGCTGAAGATGGACGCGGGGCTTGTATTGAAGCGATTAAAACGCCGCTACGCGATAATGACGGCAACATTATTGGCGTGCTTGGCATTGGGCGCAATATAACAACACGCAAAAAAACTGAAGATTCGTTGCGTAAGTTCTCTCTCGCGGTTGAGCAAAGTCCATGCAACATCGTGATTACCGATTTAAATGCACGAATCGAATATGCAAACAAAGGTTTTGAACTCACAACAGGTTATACGTTAGCGGAAATTTTAGGCAAAACTCCCAACATTTTGAATTCAGGCAAAACACCGCGAGCGACATTTAATGCGTTATGGGCAGCCCTGAAAAAAGGTGAACGGTGGAAAGGTGAACTCATTAACCGCCGCAAAGATGGCAGCGAATATATTGAACTTGCACTCATTACACCTGTACGCCAAGTAAACGGTGAAATTACTCATTATCTCGCCATTAAAGAAGATATTACTGAACGCAAAAAACTTGAGACGGAACAGCGTATCGCCTCTATTGCGTTTGAATCACAAGAAGGCATCATTATTACGGATGCCAATAATGTCATTATTCGCGTCAATAAAGCCTTTACGACCATTACTGGCTATAGCGCAGAAGAAGCCATCGGGGAAAATCCGAACATGCTCAAATCTGGGCGTGAGGACGATAAGTTTTATCACAACATGTGGCAAAAAATTCTTGCAACGGGAACGTGGCAAGGTGAAATTTGGAATCGCAACAAAAATGAAGGGGTTTATCCGCAATGGCTCACAATTAGCGCAGTGAAAGATGAGCATAATCAAACCACGCATTATGTCGCAACACTTGTTGATATTAGCGAATACAAAGTTGCAGAAGAAAAAATTAAACATCTCGCGTTTTATGATCCGCTCACAGGGCTTGCGAATCGTCGAAAATTAGTCGATAGCTTAAATCACAGCATTGCCATGTGTGCGAGGGAAAATCTGCAATTAGCTGTTTTGATGATGGATTTAGACCGATTCAAAGCGGTGAACGATACACTTGGACATTTAGCAGGCGATGAATTACTCAAACAAGTTGCACTGCGAATTTTTAATCGTCTACGCAATACAGATTTAGTCGCACGACTTGGTGGTGATGAATTTGTAGTGCTGCTTGAAGACATCAGCAATGAAGATGATGCCGCGCGTGTGGCAACTGAAATTGTGAATGATTTGTCACAGCCTTTCACTTTGCCACAAAGTGACGATGTGCGAATTGGCTCAAGTATTGGCATTGCTCTTTACCCGCAACATGGCACAACGCCTGACTTGCTCATGGATAATGCCGACATCGCGCTTTATCAAGCAAAAGATAATGGACGCGGGTGTTTTGCGTATTTTTCAGAAAGTCTAACTATTGCAGCGCGTGAGCGTTTAGATTTAGAAGCACGTTTGCGACGCGGAATTGAACAAGGCGAATTGCGTGTGTATTACCAAGCGCAAGTCGATATTTTGAGTAAAAAAATCATTGGTGCAGAAGCCCTCGTGCGTTGGCAAGAACCGAATAATGGCTTGGTGCCACCTTATAAATTTATTCCGATTGCCGAGGAAACAGGCTTAATTTTACAAATTGGCGAATGGGTATTGCGTGATGTATGTCGGCAAGGAAAAACATGGCTAGACGAAGGTTACGCCCCCATTCGTTTAGCGGTAAATGTGTCGCCAGCACAATTTAAACGTGGTGACATGGTCGGTTTAGTCAAAACGGTTTTAGCTGAAACACATTACCCTGCCGAATGGCTAGAACTTGAACTAACCGAAAGCGGTTTAATGGAACATCAAGAAGCGGTGGTTGGTATTTTGAACCAATTGCGTGATTTAGGCATTCACTTAGCCATCGACGATTTTGGTACGGGCTATTCGTCGCTGGCGTATTTAAAACGCTTCCCGCTTGACGTGCTTAAAATCGACAAAAGTTTTATCGATGATATTCCTCATCAAGCGGATGACATGGCAATTGCAGCCGCGATTATTTCAATGGGGCAAACGCTTGGTTTTAAAGTCTTAGCAGAAGGCGTTGAAACGCTCGCGCAGCTTGAATTTTTACAATTAAAAGGCTGCGACATTTATCAAGGTTACATTAAAAGTCAGCCGATTCCTGCGGATGAATTTGTGAAATTACTACACAAAATCTAATCGTGTGCGCTCGCAAAACCGTGAGTGCCGCGTTTAGATTTGACGGCTAGCCAATCTTTTAACTGTTTTAATTCTTCTGTTTCAGGCAAATCGTCGAGCGATTTTTTGTTTCGTAATAATCGAAACGCTTTTGATAAAACGTCGTAACGCTCACCTGTAATTCCGTTGCGGCGCAAACCAACGCTATTTAAACGATAATGCCGTGCAGGTCGCCCACCGATTAACGTGAAGGGAATCACGTCCATATTTAAACCCGTTGTGCCTTGCACAATCGCAAATGAGCCAACACGGCAAAATTGATGCACAACCACTGCCCCGCCCATAAAAACATTGTTACCAATTTCGACGTGACCACCGATGGCGACGTTGTTGGCAAAAATCGTTTTATTTCCGACGCTGCAATCGTGCGCGACATGGCTGTTGTTCATGAAATAACAATCTGAGCCAATGCGCGTTGCGGCGTGTTCTTTTGTGGCGCGATGCGCGGTAAATCCTTCGCGGAACGTGTTGTTATCGCCAATTTCCAACCACGTTACGGTTTCGGGATTGAAACCAATATCTTGCGGTAAATCGCCCAAAACCACGTTTGGATGAACCACATTACTATTGCCCATTTTTGTAAAAGGTTGAATTACGGCGTGTGCTTGAATTATGCAATTTGCGCCGATTTCAACGTTGTTTTCAATTACCGCAAACGCGCCAATTTTCACGTTATCGCCAATTTTGGCATCGGGTGAAATGTAAGCGGTTGGATGAATGTTTTGTGTCATAAGTAATCACCTTGAGAAAATAAAATTTAATTTGAATTTTGGCGCAAACATGAAAAAACCTCTTTCACGTCAATATAAATAAAATAAAAAACGGGCGTGTCGAAAAGTAACATTTCGTCGTAACGGATTTTGGTTTTGGGACAGGTTTTAGAACAATTGGTTTCGTCTAACGTGATGCAATAGGTCACAGGAATTTCGACATTATCCCCATTTTTGTGAATGCCATCGACGATGTAATCGTAAAAATACTCTGAGAAAAAAGATTTGTTTTTATCTTTGCTTTTATCAAGAAAATCTCTGTCGGCAAAAACGCCTTCAGATTGTATTTCTTTCCGATTTTGCTTTTGAATGTTCCGAACATCGAAAAATATATCTACCAAAGGTTGAATCAATTCACCTTCAATTTTTTCATAATTTTTAACGCCAAAATAGCCCACAAACTGACTTTTGGATTTTGAGTTTGTTTCAATCATGGGTTAGGTAGATTTGTTGGATTTTTGAGAAATTGGCTTTGAAAACTTCAATCTTATTTTCTCTAAGTCGAGAATATAAGATTTTAGAATCAACAACATCACCTATGTCTTTGGCTGTTTCGTTATAAAACCAAGGGATAACAAACTGACTTTCTATTTTAGTTTCATTAGATTTCAAATTTCGTAAAGTAAATTCATAACAAAGTTGTTTGGTTATATCGGTTTCTAGTTTTTTATTCGCATGAATAAAACATTTCAAGTCCATATATTTCCAATCAAGAAAACGAATTTTTCGCTCTAATTCCATTTGGTTTATTTTATTTTTATGAACGTTTTGTATAAATTTTTTCTGTTTTTCGAGTTCTGATTTTGGGTAGCTTTTAAAACTATTTTCTCCGATACATCTAACACCATTTATGTCGGATTTTTTCAGATTTAAACAAAATGCTTTATATATTTTCGATTTCGTTTTATCGATTAGTCTCACATCAAAATCAATTCTGATTCCACGATTATTACTTTTGGGAATAATTTGGATAATTTCGTCAAATATCCAATCACATTCATCAAATTCATTCGAAGATTCAATAACGTCATAAACTAAATCAGGTCTTAGCCAACGTCTTTTACCTCGAAACTCAATAAAAAATGGGTCATCAAAATCTTCTTTTTTGTAAATCGGAAAATATCCTGCTGATGTTGCGTTAGCAACACGCTTACCATTCAAAACTATATTCGTATCGGCATAAATTATTTTGCTAAAAGTAGCGAATGAATAAGAAGTACACATATCCTCCCAAACCGACGAAAAATTTTTAATTCCCCAAAAAACTCCATTTTCGTGCGGGTTGTCCATGTCCAATTCGCCATAAAGAAACAGCTCAATCGCTTCAAACAATCGCCAATAATCTTCATCTTTATAAGCGGTACGTTTGTCGATGTCGTCTAAAACACCTTTGAGCGTGCGAATCGTGGTTTCAAACGTTTCTTCGTTAAACAACGATTCTTCATGACTTAAATGCTGTTCACTGAAACGATGTGCCAATTCTTGCACACGCGGCTCGATGTCTTGTTCTAATTCGTTTTGCAATTCCGTCACAATGAAACAAAATAAATCAATCAATGTAGTCGATTCATAACGCAAGGTTTGGCGCGGCAAATCCATTTCGTCGATATAAATTACATGCTTATCCAAATAAATCGCTCTGTCCAAATAGCGGTCAATTTTGGAATAATCGACTTTTTCATCTGCACCAATGCGCCGTTCCATTTGGTCTAACGCCAAATCACGATAAACATCTAACAAATTTTCGATTAACGCGATTTTGCTATAAAGCACGACTTCGTTGTCTTCTTTGTTTTTGAAACGATAGCCGTCTTTTTCTTTTTGAACTTGGTCTTTACCTGCTGAACGGGTGTCTAAAATGTTTGGTCGCCAGTTATCACGTTCAAACTTTTTAAACGTGCGATACATTTTGAAAAACAAATTTTTCGTGACATCAAAATTATTTTCAGGAAAATCATCAAAACCGTGCGGCAAACGAAATTCCACCTCGCCGTTTTCATTTCGTCGAATGCCGACAAATGAACTCGTGCTTTCAGAATCGCAACGTTTGGTGAGTTTTAAGGATTTGAAATTAAACATGACCGTTAATTTTGTCGATAAACAAATCAACTTGCGTGGCAAAATCCCCGAACGTAATCAATTCATTTTCTGAATTTTCATCAAACAGCAATTTCACTAACGGTTTTTTATCACGATTAAAAACGCTGTCCCACAAGAAAAACATCAATTTATTTTGTACGCTCGACTTTTGAATTTGCTCATCAGTAATAAAAAAATGCCCGATTTGTTTATCTTCAATGCCTCGAATCGATTTGTGATTACTTTTGATAAACGCATTTAATTTACTAACAAATTTTATCCAATCATCTCGATTTTCAAACGCTACGCCATCAGCAGAAACCGTATTTGAATCAACATCAATAAACTCCCATTCCCAACGGCGTTTAAATGCGCTGTCCATGTAATAAATCGAACTGTCCGAGGTGTTCATGCTGGCGAGAATTGATAAGTTGGGTGGAATTTTTATCGTTCGGTTATCTAAATCGATATTCAGTAAATTTTTCAATTTTGTGTGTAATTTATTATGCGAATACACACTTGTATTCAACGTATATTTATCTTTCTCTACGAAAGCTACGCCTATCAGATCAGTCAATTTATTAAATGTAATTTCATTGATATTTACGTCATAACTTGACCAACCATTTTTTTCTCTGTCTAACAACTGAAAAATTGTGCCGAAAATCGCCGCTGAATTTCCACGATTTATTTCGTCAATCACCAGTACAACATTTTCAGCATCACCACCGTTATCTTGCGCGGCGATGACGTTTTTATAGGCTTGCGAAAGGGCTTTTAAAAAATGTCCTTCGTAAAAATTGTATTGAGGCGTACCTCCAGAGCGAGGCGTTATTGGAACAAGTTTTCCGACAAAATCGCCGTAAGTGTATTCAGGATGAAACACGGTTTTGATGACGTTGGCAGGTGTTTTTTCGATGTCGATATTTAACTCGAACGGGATAATTTCTTGGTCAATTTTGTAGCTTTTGCCCGTTCCAGGACTACCGAAGAGGATTTTTTGAATAGGTGTTTTCATTTTTGGTTTCAATGTTGGCTGAAATAGTTGGTTATTTTCTTTAGGTTTGGTTAATTGCTCTTTTTCACCAAAAATTTTTAAATTTTGCATATTTCGAATGCTATATGGAATTGTAGTTAAATAGTTTTTATCTACAGTTATTTTTTCTAATTTGTTTAATTTGCTAATACTTTCTGGAAGTTTTAATAACTGATTACCGCTCAAATAAAGTCTTTCCATATTAGACAATTCACCGATAGATTCTGGAATTTCTACAAGTTGGTTGTATCGTAAACTTAAACTTGTCAAATTAGTTAAATTGCCTATGGCTTCTGGTAAATCTGAGAGATTTTTGGAATTTAATTCCAATTTCGTGATTTTCAAAAGTTTTTGTTTATCACGCGGGAATAATTCCTGCTCGATATTGTTTTTGTTAGCCCAAGCAAATAACTCATCCATCCAATCTTGTTTTTGTACCATTTTTTATCCTTTTCTAATTTGTTTATCCAAACCTTTAATTTCCAAATTCGGCAAATGACGCAACGAATCAGGCAATGACGTTATCGAATTCCCCGACACGTCCAACTTTTCCAAAACCGTTAAATTGTCAATCCATTCAGGAAGTTCCGACAGCGCGTTATAAGCTAAATCTAATTCTGTCAAATGCGTTAAATTTGCTAGCGATTCAGGCAACTGCGTTAATTTGCAAAAACTCAAATTCAACGCAGTCATCGACAATAAATTTTCTTTGTCGCGCGGCAATTTTTCAGGCTCGATATTGTTAGCATCCGCCCAAGAAAATAACTCATCTATCCAAGCTAGAGTTTGTGCCATTTTTTCTCCTGTAAAAAATCACCCGCGTGGGTGAAATTTCGCGTGTAAGGTTTTTAATCGTTCTCGTGCAACATGGGTATAAATTTGCGTCGTTGATAAACTAACATGACCGAGTAGCAATTGCACCACGCGCAAATCTGCGCCGTGATTGAGTAAATGGGTCGCAAAAGCGTGACGCAACGTGTGTGGTGAAAGCGGTTTAGTAATTTCTGCGTCAAACGCATAACGTTTAATAATGTGCCAAAAGGCTTGGCGCGTCATATTGCTACCGCGATTGGTGACAAAAATATAATCACTTTGCCGCCCACTGAGCAGCATTTCGCGCCCATCTTTTAAATAACTTTCCAGCGAATTCAAGGCTTCTTCACCAATTGGAACAAGCCGCTCACGCCCACCTTTTCCCACAATTTGCACCACGCCCTGATTCAAACTCAGTTGTTCAAATTTTAAATCCACCAATTCTGAAACCCGTAAGCCTGTCGCGTACAACATTTCGAGCATCGTTTTATCACGTTGTCCACGCGGCAGGGCGAGTTGCGGCGCAGCAAGCAAGGCTTCAACATCGGCTTCCGTTAAAGAATCAGGCAAACTGCGTGTCGTTTTAGGTGCAGAAATCAACGCCGTAGGGTCAACGGTGATGACATTTTCACGCAAAAAATAACCGTAAAAACGGCGCAAACTCGACAAAATTCGTGCGGTTGTGCGACTAGTCATGCCCAATTGGTAGCGATTGGCTAAAAATTCCGCAACATTGCTCGAATCAACCGCCAGCAAATCTTTTTTCAACCACGCCGCAAAAATCACTAAATCACTACGATAAGCAGAAAGCGTATTTTTGCTTAAACCTTGCTCAACCCAAACGGCATCTAAGAATTGGTCGATAAGTTTTTCAGATTTTGCTGTCATTTTTTTCCCAATAAAAAAGGCAGCTCAACGCTGCCTTTCCTTAAATCACGACTTGTCAGAAACTGCTTATGACAATTTTTCTTTGATACGCGCTTTTCTGCCCGTCAAATCACGCAAGTAATACAATTTCGCGCGACGAACGTCACCACGACGCTTTACTTGGATTTCGCTAATTAAATTGCTGTGTGTTTGGAAAACACGTTCAACGCCTGTACCGTGTGAAATTTTACGCACGGTGAAAGCTGAATTTAAACCACGATTACGTTTTGCAATCACAACGCCTTCAAATGCTTGGATACGTTCACGTTCGCCTTCTTTAATACGCACTTGAACCACAACGGTATCGCCTGAATTGAAATCAGGAATTTGTTTTAATTGCGCTTGTTCTAACTGATCAATAATGTTCATTTTTACACCTTAGTCCACTTCTTTAAATTGCGCCAATAAGCGTTCTTGCTCGGCACTTAATGTTTTTTTGTTCAATAAATCGGGACGTTTTTGCCACGTTCGCCCTAACGCTTGTTTCATTCGCCAGCGTGAAATTAGTGCATGATTGCCACTGAGTAACACATCTGGAACAGCCATTTCATCAATCACTTCTGGTCGCGTAAATTGCGGATAATCGAGCAATCCATCGCTGTGTGAATCTTGCAAAGCTGATTGCTCATTGCCTAACACATTTGGTAATAATCGCGTTATTCCATCAATCACAATCAATGCAGCAAGTTCGCCGCCGCTAATCACATAATCACCTAAAGACCATTCCTCATCACAATCGCGTTGAATGAATCGCTCATCTAAACCTTCGTAGCGTCCTGCTACTAAAATCAGTTGCGATAATTCACTTGCTTCCTGCAATAACGACTGGGTGATTTGTTTGCCTTGCGGACTTAAATACACCACTTTGCAATCAGGCTTCGCGTCAACTTTTGCAGCCATAACGGCATCGTGCAAAGGTTGATATTTCATAACCATTCCTTGTCCACCACCAAATGGTCTGTCGTCAACGGTTTTATGTTTATCGTGTGTGTAATCTCTTGGATTCCAAACAGTTAACGACACAATGTCGTTTTCAATCGCCTTTCCTGTGACACCACAAGATGCAGCTTGTAAAACCATTTCAGGAAAAAGCGTAATAACATCAAAACGCATTTAAAAATCAGCGTCCCAATCAACGCGCATTTTTCGCGCCGCTAAATCGATTTCCAATACAATTTGTGGCTGAAGAAAGGGAATTGCGTGTTGACGTTCTTCACCTTGCACCACGATGACATCGTTTGCGCCTGTTTCAAGCAAATTATCAATCACGCCTAAAACCACGCCTTCGGTATTTTCAACCTGCAAACCAATCAAATCTGACCAGTAATACTCGTTTTCTTTAACAGGCGGTAATTGAGATTTTTCAATGAAAATTTCCCAACCTATTAACGCTTCAGCGGCATTTCTGTCATCAATGCCTTTGAGTTGCGCGACAACTAATTGGTTTTGCAATTGTCCTGTTACGATTTCAACGTGTTTTGTAACACCGTTTTTTTTCAATTGCCAAGGCGAATACTGCAAAATATCTTCACGATAACCTGTAAAAGAAAAAACTTTTACCCAGCCTTTAATACCAAAAACGCCAGAAATTTTCCCGACGTGCAATAACGTTTCTT